>NZ_JAUBTU010000016.1:0-31917 GCF_036705085.1 Microcoleus sp. B6-A1 | reverse complement strand
CGGAGTCGGAGGGTTATTGACAACAATGCTTGCCGTGACGATCGCAGAATCCGCTTTCCCGTCGTTAGCTTTGTAGGTAAAAGAGTCTGTCCCTGCAAAACCAGCATTCGGAGTATAAGTGAAAGAACCGTTAGCGTTGAGGGCGATCGACCCTGTAGCCGGATTTGTCACCAGAATCGCCGTCAGCGGGTCATTTTCCGGGTCAGTATCGTTGATTAAGACTCCCAAACCAGTCACGTTGAGACCCGTATTAAAAGCAGTAGTATAGCTGTCAGAATTGGCTACAGGCGGGTTATTGTTGACGTTTACAGTCACGGTAGCCGGTTCCGAGCTAACTATTCCGTCGCTGACTGTGTAGGTAAATGTGTCTGTTCCAGAAAAGCCAGCGTTAGGAGTATAAGTGAAAGAACCGTCTTTGTTGAGGGCGATCGACCCTTTAGTCGGGTTGGCGGTCAGCGCAGCAGTCAGCGCGTCTAAATCTGCGTCGGAGTCGTTGCCTAAAACTCCCGGCGCTGTTAAGCTGAGGACTTTTCCGGCACTGATGCTGTAGGTGTCGGGTTGTGCGATCGGCGGATTGTTTGTAACGTTGATATTTGCCGAAATTGCTGGTAAAGTAGCAGCCCCGTCACTGACTGTGTATGTAAAGCTGTCGAGTCCCACGAATCCCGGATTGGGAGTATAGATAAAAGAACCATCTTTATTGAATGCGATCGTGCCGTTGTTGGGGTTGCTAAAAATATTTGCCGTCAACACCTCGCCATCAACGTCGCTGTCGTTGGCTAAAACTCCCTTGGCGACAGGCACGTTCAAGACTCGATCGTGTAGGGTAGGGTAATTTTCAGGTTGTACGATCGGCGGATTGTTGGTGACAGAGATATTCGCGATTGCTGGTAAAGTAGCAGCCCCGTCGCTGACTGTGTATGTAAAGCTGTCGAGTCCCACGAATCCCGGATTGGGAGTATAGATAAAAGAACCGTCTTTATTGAATGCGAGAGTGCCATTGGTGGGATTTGTGACTTTAGTTGCCGTCAACACATCGCCATCAACGTCGCTGTCGTTGGCTAAAACTCCCTTGGCGACAGGCACGTTCAAGACTCGATCGTGTAGGGTAGGGTAATTTTCAGGTTGTACGATCGGCGGATTGTTGGTGACAGAGATATTCGCGATTGCTGGTAAAGTAGCAGCCCCGTCGCTGACTGTGTATGTAAAGCTGTCGAGTCCCACGAATCCCGGATTGGGAGTATAGATAAAAGAACCGTCTTTATTGAATGCGAGAGTGCCATTGGTGGGATTTGTGACTTTAGTTGCCGTCAACACATCGCCATCCACGTCGCTATCGTTGGCTAAAACTCCCTTGGCGGCAGGCAGGTTCAAGACTTGATCGTGTAAGGTAGGGTAATTTTCGGGTTGTACGATCGGCGGATTGTTGGTGACAGAGATATTCGCGATTGCTGGTAAAGTAGCAGCCCCGTCGCTGACTGTGTATGTAAAGCTGTCGAGTCCCACGAATCCCGGATTGGGAGTATAGATAAAAGAACCGTCTTTATTGAATGCGAGAGTGCCATTGTTGGGATTTGTGACTTTAGTTGCCGTCAACACATCGCCATCAACGTCGCTATCGTTGGCTAAAACTCCCTTGGCGAAAGGCACGTTCAAGACTTGATCGTGTAAGGTAGGGTAATTTTCGGGTTGTACGATCGGGAGATTATTATTTGTAACGTTAATCGTAACTGTTGCTGGTTGGACAGATGAATCTGTGCCGTCGCTAACATTATAGGTGAAGGTATCAGTGCCTACAAAGCCAGCTTTCGGAGTATAAGTGAAGTCGCCGGTGAGATTTAACTTGACTGTACCGTTGCTCGCGGTTGTAACTACCACGGCACTACGCGCGTCGCCGCTGTTGGCGTCGGTGTCGTTGCTTAAGACTCCCGCCCCAGAGACGCTGAGAACTTTGTCGTGCTCGACGCTGTAGCTGCCGTCATCGACGGCCACCGGGAAATTATTAACCGAGATGGTGCCGAGAGTAAAAGCGGCACTTGCTTGATCCGTGGCGTCCCCGAAAAATAGGAAGTTTGGCTGGCTGTAGGGATTGTAGGGTAAACGCGGCTGGCTGGTTGCTGGATTAAATGCCGTGTAGTTCTGCAGCGGCTGATTTGTCAGGTTTGGTATTGCTGTAGGGCCGGCAAACAGCGTGTAAGTGGTGCCTTGGACTACCAGTTTGTAGTCGGTAGGAGTGCTGATATTAACAGGTGCATTTACTCCGCGAGTAAACAACCGAGGAACTGATGATGCTGTACCGCCGTTTTGAGCAAAGATGCCTCCGTTGAGGCCGAGGTTGCGTTTGGTGAAACCCAGTTCAATGCCATTTTGAGCGTCGCTGCTAATCGAGATGATGCTGAAACCTGCCCGATTGTCGCTATTACTGTTTTCCGCCGTAACTGCAACTCGAAAAGAAACGCTGTAACCGTTAGTAAGGTTGAGGGCCGGGAAAGTTGCGTTGACTGGAGTAAATGTTCCTGGCGTCGCTGGCGGACTTGGAGGAGTGTATTTGTAGTTGGTGTAGCCCGCATAGCCTGTAGTGTTATTGGCGGCGGTAACGCTAGCAGTATCAATGCCCGTGTTGGGCGAGAACGCACCAGCAGGTAGGACACCACCGAAGCCAGGAAGAGGTACTTGTCCATAAGCTAATTGAGTGCTGGTGCTACCTGATGTCCCGATACCGGGAGGCGATCCGTTTGGAAAGTTACTTGTGTCTTTGCCGTCATAGAGGGTAAAACCGAACACATATTGATAAGCGGCTATTGTGGCTGGCTCGATCGCCAGCCCAGAGGACACCGCTCCTGTTGTATAATCTAATTCCCAATCTCCGCCCATAGCGGAACTGCCGATCGGCGATCTAGAAGCCGCAATTTTTGCCTTGGTTAGCTGACTCAGTTGCTGCACGAAGTTAGCGCCCTTTTCCCCCGCCGCTACATCACACCCATAAAGCAAAATCTCTCCACTGTCTGCCAGCGATCGCCACCAACGCTGCAATTGATTAGCATAAGTTTTTAAATTTGTCAAGTTTAGATCGATCGCGCCTAGCAGTAAACTCGCGGGGCGGCCGTGGGAGATGATATGAATGCTTTTAATATTGCTGCGACTCGCTAGTGCCTCAGTAATTTGTTCTACTCCATCCCGCGCCGCATCCAAGGTAATTACTTCTGTCCCCGCTGCGATGCCGTTGTGGAGAGTTTGGCTGTCGGGAAGGGCAGAGTCGATAAAGGCGATCGAACTAAAAACTGAACTGATAAAATTTGGCATAATACACCTTTGGTTAGATGACGGTAGGAAAATTAAGGCGTGTCTAGCTTAGCAAATTCACAAATTCAATGTCATGAGTAAAATTAACAATCAAGACGAATACTAATTTCCCATGAACCTGCAACAGAAGCCTCTTGATAGGGGCGGGTTTAGCCAATAAATCCTTTAAAAAACCGACAATTCCGGTACAAAACCCGCCCTATTAAGGTTCGATCGCCAAAAGTTCTTCAGCAACCAATCCTTTCTGAATAGCAAGCACTGCTGCTTGAGTGCGATCGCGCACTTCTAACTTTTGCAAAATCGCGTGCACGTGAACCCGCACAGTCCCCGGAGCAATGTACAATATTTGTGCAATTTCCTGATTGCTTTTTCCCCCCGCAACTAAAGCCAAGATTTCCTGTTCTCGCTTCGTCAACGGATTCTCCAAAATTTCTGATTTTGACCCAACTTTCACAGGTTCGGGATTAGCAAAAACCGCCCTAATTTCCGCAGTCGCGGCCTGATCCCACCACGAAGCACCCGCTGCTATCGATCGAATTGCCAAAACCAAAGTTTCCGCCGCAATTCCCTTAAGGCAATAGCCCTGAGCTCCCGCTGCAATTAATCTTTCAATTAAGGATTTTTGGGAATGAGATGTTAAGATTAAAACGGGAATTGCTGGATGTCGCTGTTTAATTTGGCGGCACGCTTCAATACCCCCAATTCCGGGCAAACCGACATCGAGAACTACCACATCGGGCAAGTGTTCCTGAGTCAATTCTACTGCTGTTTCACCATCTTCTGCCTCGGCAATTACTTGCAAGCAACTTTCTTGCTGCAACCTGGTTTGCAGCCCCAACCGAAACAGTTCGTCGTCTTCAACTAGGAGAATTCGCAACGGATAAGCTGGTTTCATTTCTGTGGGATAGCAGGGAGTCGGAATCCAAATAAAGCACCGTGTGGCAATTTATTTTCTGCCCAAATTATACCGCCGTGGGCGTCAATAATTTGGCGAGATAAGTATAATCCTAATCCCGAACCTTTGGCTTGCCGATCGCTGTGTCCTTGATAAAAACGCTCGAACAAGTGGGGCAGTTCATCGGCGGTAATTCCCAACCCGCTATCGAGAACTTTCACCACCTGATAACTCGAATAAGATTCCATGATTATTTCTACTTTACCGCCGCGAGGAGAATGGTTAATTCCGTTTGTTAGCAAATTAACAAAAACGCGCTGGAGTTGAACCGCATCGCCATTTACCCACAAAGAGCGACGGAAATCTGACTCTCCGTAACTCATACTAATGTAAACTCGGCGCGCCGCCGACAAATGGATGAGTGTTGCGATTACTTCTTCTGCCAAAGCTACTAAATTTACGGGCGCAAGTTGCAGTTTTAAACCTTCGGCATCGTTGCGGTAAACATCCAGCAGCGTTTCTACTAATTGTAGTGACATTTTGTGCGATCGCGCCATTGTTTCGAGAACTTTTTGCTGACTGGCGGTGACATTCCCAAATTTTGCTGACCCAAAAGCTTTAATTGTTTCTATCGCCCCCAGCATCGGCGTTTTTAAGTCGTGACTCAAAGTAGAGACAAAATCTTCTCGGATGCTTGCTAGCTGCTGCTGCGACTGCAACTCAGCTTTAGCGATCGCGATCGTCTCTTGGTACTGCTGGTTGCGATCGCTTAAATATCCCGTCACCCCTAAAGCCATGACTGCGATCGATCTATTTGCTACAGTTGCTAGGGCGATCGCTTCTCCAGGAGGAACAAACAAATTTAACAGCGTCAAAGCTGCCGCTACCAGCGTAATTTGTAACTTACCCAACCGACTCAAGCGCGAATTTGCCAATAAAATCGGCCCTGTGTACAAATACCCAAACAGATACTCCGACGGCGTAGTAAATTCCAGCACTACAACGATCGCAAATAAAATTGCGATCGACCACCTCCCCCGCAAATACTTCTCTTGAATTGCCTGGTTGTCTGTGATTTTCAATAAGCTGTTTAACATCCTTTATCCATCCATTTTATATTTTATATTTACACTCTACTCTCTGCCTTATACCTGCGGTTTTTCATCGCCAAAATTTGTCTCCTGTGACGCAAAAACAAGCGTTTAGATAACATCTATATCTGCAAGCATAGATACTGCTAAATATTTAAACATTTGTCTGTAAGTGAAAATATATAGCAGCTAAGCATAACGGGTAAACGGCAACTTATACCGGCGGGCTGATTATCAAAAATCCTAACAGCAAGTATATTGATTGTTAAAAGCAGATTGCACTTTTAAGGAAGTATTGGCTCAGTTATGCTTGAAGGATTAATTCAAATCGCATTAACGCTAATCATTGTAGTAGCGATCGCCCCTATTTTTGGTAATTACATGGCGCGGGTGTACATGGGAGAACCAACTATTCTCGACCCCGCTATTAAACCCCTAGAACAACTCATCTATAAAGCCAGCAATATCCGGTCTATAGATTCGATGACAGGTTGGCAATATGCGCGATCGCTACTGTACAGCAATGCAGCAATGGGCATATTTGTTTTCCTAATTTTCATGCTTCAAGGAGTGCTGCCTTTAAATGCCACCGGCTTAAGTGCCCCAACCTGGGATACTGCGCTGCACACAACTATTTCATTCCTCACCAATACCGACCAACAGCATTATTCAGGCGAGACAACATTCACTTATTTATCCCAGTTAACCCTGGGTTTTTTAATGTTTACCTCAGCAGCTACAGGTTTAGCAGTAGGCATTGCTTTTATCCGGGGATTAACCGGCCGCCCCTTGGGCAACTTTTACATAGATTTAATTCAATCAATTACCAGGATTCTGCTACCCCTTTCTTTAATAATTGCCTTACTTTTGCTAATTTCTGGAGTGCCAGAAACCCTAGCAGGGCCGGCCGTAGCCCGTACATTAGAAGGAGGCACGCAAATAATGGCTCGCGGCCCAGTAGCTCACTTTGAAAGCATCAAACAACTGGGAGAAAATGGCGGCGGATTTTTTGCCATTAACTCGGCTCATCCCTTTGAAAATCCCAATCCTTTTACCAACCTGCTGGAAACACTAGCAATGGTTTCTATACCAGCAGCTATGATTCACACCTACGGCAGATTTGCCAACAACAAAAAGCAGGGATGGCTGATTTTTTGGATGGTGTTTGCCATCTATGTAATTTTGATTGGCATTGCAGCGTTTGGCGAGTACGGCGGCAACCCTCAAATCAATAATTTACTGGGTTCGCAGCAGCCAAATTTAGAAGGAAAAGAAGTTAGATTAGGCTGGGCAGAGACTGCACTGTGGGCGGTGACTACCACTGGCACAATGTGCGGGGCTGTCAACGGAATGCACGATTCTTTAATGCCTCCCGGTGGTTTTGCTACTCTGTTTAATTTGTTTCTGCAAATCGTTTGGGGCGGACAAGGAACGGGAACAGCTTACTTATTTATCTACTCAATTTTGAGCGTATTTCTCACCGGATTGATGGTGGGGAGAACGCCAGAATTTTTGGGACGCAAAATTGAGAAACGGGAAATAGTTTTAGCCAGCGTTGTTTTGTTAATTCACCCGATCGCAGTTTTAATCCCCGGTGCAATTACCCTCGCATTTACCGACAGTTTGAGCGGCATCAGCAACCAGGGATTTCACGGCATTTCCCAGGTGATGTACGAATACGCTTCGGCGGCAGCCAACAACGGTTCGGGCTTGGAAGGATTGGCAGACTCTCAACCCGCCCCGACAGGAGTTTGGTGGAATTTAAGCACCTGTTTTAGTATGCTGTTGGGGCGCTACGTTCCAATTATTGCCCTGCTACTTTTAGCTGACAGCATGACGAACAAACAACTGGTTCCCGAAACAACCGGCACTCTCAGAACCGATTCAGTTTTGTTCACCAGCGTCACCGCAGGAGTCATTATAATTCTGGGCGCGCTGACATTTTTCCCAGTTCTAGCTTTAGGGCCAATTGCCGAAGGATATGAAATTAGCAGCGGCAAATTTGAACCCACACCGATAACTGCACCCACAACACCTTTAGCAACACCAACTCCTCCATCTCAATAGCGAAAATTCTCAACCTCACTATTCTCTCTCTCTGCGTTCTCTGTGTTCTCTGTGGTTCATTAAAAATCCCAAATCGACATGACCTCATCCCATACTCCAGATTCCCCAAAAAAACCTCCGAGAGGCTCTCGCGAGTCTCGCAAGCATACGCCAAAAGCAAATACTAAAGGCCTTTATCAAAGAGCTTTTAAAGAAGCCTTTGTCAAGCTAAACCCACGGGTGATGCTAAAAAATCCGGTGATGTTTGTGGTGTGGGTTGGCACAATTGTGACTGCATTATTAACGATCGACCCGACGCTGTTCGGCCCGGTTCCCGGCAACAATCAGAGAGTTTTCAACGGTTTAGTCACGTTTATTTTGTTCTTTACTTTGGTATTTGCTAATTTTGCCGAAGCGATAGCAGAAGGGCGGGGGAAAGCGCAAGCAGATGCACTGCGATCGACCAAAGCCGACACAACAGCCCGCAAACTCCTACCAGACGGTTCAATTCAAGAAGTTAGTTCGACATCCCTGAGACGGGGCGACCAAATTAAAGTGATCGCAGGCGATGTCATTCCTTCCGACGGCGAAGTGATCGCAGGTGTCGCCTCGGTGGATGAATCTGCGATCACTGGCGAATCCGCGCCGGTGCTCAAGGAACCGGGTTCGGACATCGCCAGTTCCGTCACCGGCGGCACGCGCATCCTTTCCGACGAATTGACGCTGCGGGTGATGGCCGACCCCGGTAAGGGATTTTTGGACAGGATGATCGCGCTGGTAGAGGGCGCAGAACGATCGAAAACACCGAACGAGATCGCGCTGACGGTGCTGCTAGCGGTGCTGACGCTGGTGTTTTTGATTGTGGTTTCGACGATTCCGCCCGTGGGAAATTACGTGAAAACCCCTGTGGGCGTGGTGACGCTGATTTCGCTGCTGGTGGCGCTGATTCCAACCACCATTGGAGGTTTGCTGAGCGCGATCGGCATTGCGGGCATGGATCGCGTCGCTCAGTTTAACGTGATAGCGACCTCTGGGCGCGCCGTGGAGGCTTGCGGCGACGTAAATACGCTGATTTTGGACAAAACGGGGACAATCACGCTGGGGAACCGTTTAGCTGAGGAGTTCATTGCGGTAAACGGTCACTCGCTGGAGGAGGTTGCGAGTGTAGCCCTTGCTGCGAGTGTATTTGACGATACTCCAGAGGGAAAGTCGATCGTCCGTTTGGCTCAAAATTTGGGCGCACAGGTGGATTTCGATCGCGCTAACGCTACTGGGCTTGATTTTTCCGCAAAAACGCGGATGTCTGGCACGGATTTGCCCGATGGGACGGAGGTTCGCAAGGGTGCGGTGGATGCGGTGAAGGGTTTTGTGCGATCGCGCGGCGGCAATTTCGGGCCGGATCTCGACGCAGCTTACGAGCGAGTTTCCCGCTTGGGAGGCACACCCTTAGCTGTTTGTCAAGGTAACGACACCTACGGCATTATCTATTTGAAAGATGTGATTAAACCGGGAATTCGCGATCGGTTTGACCAACTGCGAAAAATGGGAATTCGCACCATTATGCTTACCGGAGATAACCGAATTACAGCATCAGTAATTGCCGCTGAAGCCGGCGTTGACGACTTCATTGCCGAAGCAACTCCCGAGGACAAAATCGATGTAATTCGCAAGCAACAAGCCGAGGGCAAATTAGTCGCAATGACGGGAGACGGAACCAACGACGCACCCGCACTAGCACAAGCAAACGTAGGACTGGCGATGAATTCGGGAACCCAAGCAGCGAAGGAAGCTGCGAACATGGTGGACTTAGATTCTGACCCCACAAAACTAATTGATTTAGTTACAATTGGCAAACAATTGCTGATTACTCGCGGCGCGCTGACTACATTTTCCCTAGCCAACGATATCGCAAAATATTTTGCAATTATTCCCGCCATGTTTGCCCCCGTAGGCGCATTAAACGTCATGGGTTTAGCCAGCGGTCAATCGGCGGTTTTGTCTGCATTAGTTTACAATGCTTTCATTATTCCCGCTTTGATTCCCCTAGCATTAACCGGGGTAAAATTTCGACCTTTGAGCGCCAACCAACTGTTGCAGCGGAACATTTTAATCTACGGATTGGGCGGGGCAGTCGCGCCGTTTATTGCCATCAAAATTATTGATGTTTTGATTACCGCCGTTGGGCTAGCATAGATCGGGAAAGCACGACACGGATTTTGACACGGATACACGGATTAATCTCGTTCCCCGGCAGAGCCGGGGAACCCAGTTCCAGAGGATTTGCCTCAATTTTTCCCAAAAAATCATCGGGAGCATCTCAATGAAAGCAGCAAAGCTCGAAATTGGAATTAGGAGTCAGGAGTCAGGAGCCAGGATAAAAGAGTCAGAAGGAAGAAGAAAGAAGTGTTTTTGCAAATATGAGATGCTCCCAAATCATCAAATAGAAAGACAGATATTTATTCCCAAAATAAGGAGAATTCATGAAACGGAATGATTTGCTGAATGATATTTTTCCTAGAGATTTCCAAGAAATTCTTGAGTTAGCTCAAAGGCTTTGGCAGCGCCACCCAATCCCGGTGCAGCTATTTCTAGTAATGTGTTTCAATGCTATAGTTGCCCCCGCTGTCTACGCTGCTGCGGGTGAAGATTTAACCCGAAAAGCTGTCTGGGGTTTAAGTCTCCTAGGTTTGGTGATTATCGCCCTTTCTATTTACTTGTTCGTAGTCATCTTTCAGCCGGAAAGATTTTAGTCAATAATTAACCCTTAGCAAATAACCGATCGAGGTAATTTATGAGAGAAATAATTAGAGCCATTCGCCTTACCCTGGTTTTGTGGGGAATTACAGCCATTATTTACCCTTTAATCTTGCTAGTAATCGGCCAAATTGCCTTCAACTCCCAGGCAAACGGCAGCTTAATTACCAACCAAGGAGTTGTAGTTGGCTCTGCTTTAATCGGTCAGCCTTTCTCCTCAGAAAGATATTTTTGGGGTCGTCCCAGCACCACCAATTACAGCAGCTTTGCGACAGAAAATTACGAGCCGACAAAGGGAGAAAATGTTAGTCAAAGAACCGGCGTTTCGGGAGCGAGCAACCTTGCCCCCAGTAACTCTGATTTGCTGAAACGAGGTAATGAGAAAGATGGTTTTCAGGGGGTGCGAATTGAATTAGACCGCCTCAACAAAGCTGGTATCAAACCGACTGCAGATTTACTCTACACCTCGGGTTCTAGCCTCGATCCGCACATTAGCGTAGAGGCAGCTCGATCGCAAATTCAGCGGATAGCAACAGTGCGATCGCTCAATATCAATCAAGTAGAAATGTTGGTAGCTAAAAATACAGAGGGCAGATTTCTTGGCATTTTCGGTGAACCGGGAGTTAACGTCCTCAAACTGAATTTGGCTCTAGACAGTTTACAATAGTCATTAGTCATTAGTCATTAGTCATTAGTCATTAGTCATTAGTTATGAGTTATTTGTTATTAGTTATTAGTTATTTGTAGCAACTGACAACTGACAACTGACAACTGACAACTGACAATCGCTAACTGACAACTGACAACTGACAACTGACAACTGACAACTGACAACGGACAACTGACAACTCAGCTATGATTCACTCTAGCGAACTTACTAACAATCCAGACGCGGTTTATGCCCAACCTAACCGCACTTACGATCGCACCCCCCGCCGGGGAAAGCACAAAATATTTATCGGCATGGCCCCCGGTGTCGGCAAAACTTTCCGAATGCTAGAAGAAGGGCACAGCCTGAAATCTGAAGGCATCGATGTGGTAATTGGACTGTTAGAAACTCACGGCCGGAAAGAGACAGCGGCTAAAGCAGAAGAACTGGAAATAGTACCCAAAAAACAACTGCGACGCGGCGAAATCATGCTCAACGAAATGGATACGGATGCTGTCATAGAACGCCGTCCTCAATTAGCATTAATAGACGAACTCGCTCATACAAACATTCCGGGTTCTCTGCGAGAAAAACGATATCAAGATGTTGAAGAAATTCTCAAGGCTGGGATAGATGTTTTCTCCACCCTCAACATTCAGCACATAGAAAGCCTTAACGATTTAGTAGCTCGAATTACCGGAGTTGTAGTGCGAGAGCGAGTGCCCGATCGCGTCCTCGAAGATGCTGACGAAATAGTCGTTGTCGATGTCACGCCGGAAACTTTAGAAGAAAGGTTGCTAGAAGGCAAGATTTATGCTCCTGAAAAAATTGAACAATCTTTAGAAAATTTTTTCCAGCGCCGTCATTTAATCGCTTTGCGAGAACTCGCCCTGCGAGAAGTCGCAGACACTGTGGAAGACGACGCAGCAACTTTAAAAGGTCAATCTTGCAACATTCACGAACGAGTTTTAGTGTGCATCTCGACTTATCCGAACTCCTTGCAATTGCTGCGGCGAGGCGCGAGGATTGCGAGCTACATGAATGCCCCATTTTATGCTGTGTTTGTCAACGATCCAGACCGATTTTTAACAAAAGCAGAAAGCTTGCACGTTGAAACTTGTGAGAAACTGTGTCAAGAATTTAACGGGAAATTTTTGCGGGTAAACGGCACTAATATAGCCAAAGCGATTTCCGAAGTAGCTAAACAGTATCGCGTTACTCAAATTGTGATCGGCGAAAGCCAGCAATCCCGCTGGAAATTGCTGCTGCGGGGTTCTTTGACTCAACAGTTAGTGCGATCGCTCAAACACGTAGATTTGCACATCATTGCTACTGAAAAAAGTGGTCTTTCTAATTAATTATTAGTCTTCAGTCATTAGTCATTAGTCATGAGTCGGATGAGATCCGGTAAATTAACCATAATACTTGTAGGGGCGGGTTTCACCAACAATCTCTAATTCCCACTAAGAATCTATATAAACCCGCCCACACCACTTTCGGAGGATAGCTGAATCTAGCGGACGACGGATGCGCCCGAAGCTTTTACCTGTCAAAATCGCAGTTGGTAAACCTGATTAAAAGTGCGATCGCTATGGTGGATGATTACATTCTCAACTTGCTAGTTATTGGCATCCTCCTGCTTACCGTTACCTTGGGTTCCGGCTGGATTTCGCGATTGCCTCTATCTTATGCCTTAATTTATCTAATTGTCGGTATCGGATTGGGGCCCTACGGCGTCAAGCTGATTGACTTGCGCCCCGAAGCTCAATTTTTAGAAAGACTTACAGAATTTGTAGTTATTGTTTCTCTGTTCAGTTGCGGCTTAAAAATGAATCGCCCCCTGCAATTTTGGGCTTGGAATTCCACAGTGAGGCTGATCGGTTTTTTAATGCCCATTTCTATTTTTGCAGTGGCCGCCATCGGTCATTGGTTTGTGAAATTAGATTGGGGCCCGGCGATTTTACTGGGAGCAATTCTCGCTCCCACCGATCCAGTTTTAGCCTCAGAAGTTCAGTTAGCTCATCTAGACGATCGCGATGAATTGCGCTTTGGTTTAACATCAGAAGGCGGTTTGAACGATGCTTTAGCTTTTCCCTTTGTTTATTTCGGCATTTATTCGCTAAAAGATAACAACTGGTCGAACTGGTTTTCGCAGTGGGTAGCAGTTGACTTGATTTGGGCGATCGCCGCAGGTATCGTTATGGGAATTTTAGTAGCTAAAGCCGTCACCTGGATCGATCGGCAACTCCAACACTATCGACCAGCCGATCAATTAATGGAAGATTTCATTGCTCTCAGCACAATTCTGCTCACCTATTCCCTTACAGAAGTAGTCAACGGCTACGGATTTCTCGCAGTTTTTGTAGCAGGAATTGTCGTGCAGCGGAGTTACCGAAACCCAGAAAAGCCGCTTTCCCAACTGCACTTTACCGAGCGCATAGAAAAGTTAATGGAAGTAGCAACTATTTTACTATTAGGTTCGCTTTTGCGCCTAGAGCCTATGTTAGCCTATGGAGGATACTCCCTCTTAGTAGCTGGATTGTTGATTTTTTTAATCCGGCCTGTGGGAGCTTGGATTAGTACGATCGGCAGTCCTTTACATCCCGCCAGCCGCTTGCTATGCGGTTGGTTTGGCATTCGTGGTGTCGGTTCTATCTATTATCTTACCTATGCTTTGGGTAAAGGTTTGAAGGGCGAAACCGCCGAAAAAATTGCCTGGATTACCTTTACAACCATCGTACTTTCTGTGATTTTGCACGGTATTAGTTCCACCCCGTTAATGAACTGGTACGAGCGCCGAATCAAACCTAAAGTACCGGATTTGATTTAATTCATATAAATTGTGGCGTTGCTGATTTAGGGTATGAAGGGCTAAATATGCAAGTCAGAGAAACCAGTATCCACAAAGCTGCGGATTTTCAAGTTATTTTTTTCCTACCCTGATTAAGCAACGCCTAAAAGTATTCTCCCGACCTCCGGTCCTCAACCGACAGCCGCTGCGTCGAAGGCTTGCAAAACACATATCCTCGCGAGGGGGCAGGGACGGAGGCACCGCCCCTACAAGCCAAGCATCAATGCTATCGACTTAAACAATAGTACGCTTAACAGATATTAAATAAATTTATGTTAAACAAATGCAAGATTAGGGGTTAACCCAGTAAGCTGCTGTTTAAACTATAGAAGAGACAATTACCACATATATTAGTAAGTAATGAAAACAGTACAATTTATTGGATACCTTTTCAGCATTATTGGTTTATTGGGATTAATTGCAACGTTTCTTCTTACATTTGCCTTGATGTTTGCTTCTGGTTTTTGCGGTACAGCCCCGCATGGTTGCGACCAAGCTCAGGCAGAGTTTTGGGAATTTTTAGTGGGGGCCTTAAATTGTTGCATATTCTTTATATTTTTGATTGTAAGTGGTAAACAGCTTATGAAATAACGCCCAAAATAGTCTGGCGATGAGATAACTGCTGCATCAAATTTTCCCGATCAGTGGCCGGAAAACGCGCTTATTTTGGTAATTTTATGTCATTTAATGGCACGTTTAAAAAAAATCTGTTGAATTTTGCTTTCTACTTTACACTTGTATCCGCGATCGACAGCTTGTCTGTGAGATTTTTAGGGACACGGCACTGCCGTTTCCTTACCCATATCTGGGGCGAGGAGCGACTTTATTGACAGATTGTATGCGATAGTTGTAGGGACACGGCACTGCCGTGTCCTTATCCGGCTCTACGAATTTCACGGAATACTCTAAACAGGTTTCACCCCAACTAATAAAGCGAGTTCCCGCCACTTCCAATAACAGTCTGCATCGGTAAAACCAATTTCTCGAAACCAGCGCAATTGCGTTTCTACATCCAGCAATTTATTAGACGGATCGTCTGGCGAATCGCTAATACCGATCGCCTCTCGAAACTTATCATGCAAAGCGGGAGTTGCTGACGCTACGTGCTCCAAATTGCAAAAAATGCCTCCGGGCTCCAAAAGCTCGAAAATCTCAGTGTAAAGCGAACGTTTGCGATCGTCTGCTACATGATGAATGGCAAAACTAGAAACAACCGCATCAAACTTGCCCAAATCCGGCAGCGATTCGTCAAAATTGTGCTCGATAATCGTGACATTCGGGTCATCAGCAAAGCGAATTCGGGCTTTTTCCAGCATTGTCGGCGAAAAGTCGATCGCCACACATTCAACATTTGGTCGATCGCACTTAAGCAGACCCAGCAACCGCCCGTCTCCCGTGCCCACATCCAGAATTCGCTTAACATTTTTCGGCACTTCCTCCAACAAAACCGCTTCACCTTCAGTGCGGTGAGGAATTCCATCAGCTTTAGCAAGATACCACAAAGCGTGTTCCGCCGAAGTCCAAAGATTCACTTGACTCATAAATTTTCAACTCTCATAAACCTCGCCATTTTTGCGAGTAAAAATCCAACTATTCCCGTTAGCTTTGGCAATTAGATCGTCATCGGGATATTCGGCACTATCTCCCGGAGTGCGATCGCCAATTTCCAGATAAACAACATCTGCATTCGAGCGGTTGACTAAATGATGCCCATCTGCATCCCCCGCCGGAAAACCCGCCGCCATACCCGGTTTCAGCACTTGCTCTCCCGAATTTGTAATCAGAGTAACTTCCCCTTCCAGAACATAGATTAACTCATCTTGACGGGTGTGCCAATGCCTGAGAGCAGAACAACTTCCCGGCGCAAGTCTCACCAAATTTACCCCAAAATTCTGCAATCCGGCAGCATCGCCCAAGCGTTTTTTAACTCTCCCCGCAACAGCAGATTGGAATTGCTCAGGGTACTTGGAACCCGTAATTTCCGCCACATTTTTAGGATCGAT
Organism: Microcoleus sp. B6-A1; assembly: GCF_036705085.1. Taxonomy (NCBI): domain Bacteria; kingdom Bacillati; phylum Cyanobacteriota; class Cyanophyceae; order Oscillatoriales; family Microcoleaceae; genus Microcoleus; species Microcoleus sp. B6-A1. The sequence continues at coordinate 16,325 of NZ_JAUBTU010000016.1, read as the reverse complement.
AATCATATAACAGCCCTCAAAAAAAAACATCTGGCCCACATTACCTATCAATTTTAGATGGTAAACGAAGTAGGCAAATCCCAATTTTACACCTGCTAAAAACAAGAAAATAATTGTCTAAACAGTGCCTCGATTTGGTCTAAAAGTTGACAGTTTATAGGTTGCTTAACTGAGAGATTACCCGCTGCGCTCGCTTGACTGCTATTTTGCTAATCTTGAAAATTTCGGGTACACTATTGTTATAATCTGCTTCGTTTCGATCCCTTCTCAACTTTTCCAAGTTCCTCCCTATATTTTGACGCTCGGCCTCAGAACTCTGTTTGAATTGCTGCACAACATACTTGTGAGCATCTGCAGTTTTCGGAATAGAATGCCCTTCTGTTTCCTGCAAGTAATTTCTAGCACTGATAAAAGCTGCATAATATGCCCGACTGATAGCCGATCGCATTTTGGCTTCTTGATTTGCAGGAGGAGTCGGTTGACCGAGAAATTCTTTTGCTAGATTCAGATACTGCGACCAGTCAAAAGTCATTATTAGCGCACGCCACAACTAAAAACTCTCCGCACCTCATAGGGCAGAGGTAAATACCAATCCTCTGACAATTTTTCTTCTTTGTCAAGTGCCGCGTCTATGATTTCATCGGCGTCACCATCAATAATAATATCCAGAAATAGCTGCGCGGAGTTAATAAAATCAGAGTCTGCCTCAACTTCAAGGCACAACTTTTTACCGGGGAAGTAATTGAAAATTTTGTCTGGTGCTTCCAGCAATACGGGCATCAAAAAATGATGTTTTTCCAGAAACTGTAATATTTCTGTTTTTCCCCGGAAGCTGTACAATTTTTCCAGAGATTCAATATCAGCCAAAGAAACAGGATTTAACTGGGTTAAACTTTCATGCAGCAGTATCTCAGCTAGGCTGTGGGCATCAAGTTGACGGCGTTTTGCTTCTGCTAAAAGCCTTTCGCTGTCTTCAGGAGACAGTTGGATTGTCAGGGTTTGAGAATTGCTCGCGGTTTGCATATAAATTGTATAATCTAAGGTTGGTTTTTCTTCTTTCCCTTCTGCCTTATTCTAAGAGTTTCAAAGTAGTAGGATTTTCCCGAATCGGTTTAATAAAACGGCTGTTAGCCCGCACAAAACAATTGCCTTTTTGCGTGGAAACAGGCAGCCAACCTTTGCCTTGATTGTCAGAAATCATAATTTGATTAGCAAAATTTCCCGTCACCGCTTCCAAGCGCTGTCCCCGCCGAAAAACAGTCACCACAGGCCACTGCGAAACATTATGTTTATTTCTTTCAAACAACTCAGCAGGCGCATCCAAACCGTCTACAGAAATTGAGCGAAATCTCTGAGCCATCCGGCAATTCAACCCTTTAGGATCAGAGTCAACAACCAACCAATTTACCTGCCTGTTGCCCCGCTGTCTCGCAGGCGGCACCGGATAATCACCTTGCTTGTTAGCAACAGGTACAGCTAAGGCTAAATTAGTCCCCATTCCTAAAATCCAAGCAACTGCCAGAAAGACAATTTTAATTTCTGCTTTCATTGCTACCACCAATCCTTGAATGCGAGCTAATTACAATTTTATAATACCTGCCAGATCCCCGTCATTCCGGCATCCCACCTCCGACAGTTCCCGCAACTCATTAAGAATGTGTTATAAATATTGAGATTCATTAAGAAATATTGCTCAAATGCTCGTTTCCCCCTCCGGCGTCAGCAAACTCAAAGAATCTTTAAAAGAAAAAGTATTCTTTGGGAATGAGCCAACCCCCGAACTCATAGCCATCTTACTGATTTACTTCGTCCAAGGCATTCTCGGACTCGCCCGCTTAGCCGTCAGCTTCTTCCTCAAAGACGAACTCGGCATGAGTCCGGCAGAAGTCTCGGCAATGCTGGGCGTCGTCGCCCTACCTTGGATTATCAAACCCGTGTTCGGCTTCATGTCGGACGGCTTGCCGATATTCGGCTACCGCAGACGCCCTTACATCGTCCTCTCCGGGCTACTGGGAACGTCAGCATGGGTGAGCCTCGCAACAATTGTACACACGCCGCTTGCCGCTACAGGCGCGATCGCCCTGAGTTCTCTCTCCCTCGCCGTCAGCGACGTAATCGCCGACTCCCTGGTAGTCGAAAGGGCCAGAAAAGAATCCGTTACCGACGCCGGTTCCCTGCAATCCTTGTCTTGGGGCGCTGCAGCCCTCGGCGGACTAATTACCGCCTACCTCAGCGGTTCCCTGCTGCAACACTTCAGCACTCATACTATCTTTTTAATCACCGCATCTTTCCCGCTAATTGTATCAGCAACAGCTTGGTTAATTGCCGAAGAAAAAACCGACAAAAGAACCGACTTTGAAACTGTCAAAGACCAATTCAAACAACTACGGCAAGCTGTTACCCAAAAAACCATTTGGCTGCCCACAGCCTTTCTCTTCCTCTGGCAAGCCACCCCAAGCTCAGACTCCGCCTTCTTCTTTTTCACCACCAACGAATTAGGCTTTCAACCAGAATTTCTAGGGCGAGTCCGCCTCGTTACCAGCATTGCAGCCCTTGCCGGCATCTGGCTGTTTCAACGCTTCCTCAAAACAGTTCCATTTCGAGTAATTTTTGGCTGGTCAACAGTCATTGCGACTGCTTTGGGTATGACTACTTTATTATTAGTAACTCATGCCAACCGAGCTTTAGGAATTGACGATCAATGGTTCAGCATAGGAGACAGCCTGATCCTGACAGTAATCGGACAAATTGCTTATATGCCGGTGCTCGTACTCTCCGCCAGATTGTGTCCCCCAGGCGTCGAAGCAACTTTATTTGCCGTGTTGATGTCAGTTACCAACTTAGCAGGACTTATTTCCCACGAAGGCGGCGCACTTTTGACCCACTTGCTAGGAATTACCGATCGCAATTTCGATAACCTCTGGCTGCTAATTGTCATCACAAACCTCTCCACCCTTCTGCCGCTACCGTTCTTAAATTGGCTGCCCGCCGATAGTACAGAAAGCGCCGATCCAAATTCTCAAAAGTCTCTTCCCGTATTAGAACCAGAAATCGGCAGTTCCAAACCAGGCGGACAGCATTTCATGCCCGAATACTTTCCCGACTTAGTACCGACAGTAAGGTCACAAAGTCGCACCGCAGACAGCAAATAAAGGCAGGCACACAGGGATTTTGATAGAGATACACGGATGAATTTAACTGTGTTGCCTAACTCTCCGAATTTCCTTCTCTCTGCGCCCTCTGTGTTCTCTGCGGTTAAAAAATTCGCTCCCCTAACACCAATGCAAGACTTACAACTTTCCGCATCTCAAACCGCAGCTCAAAACGTATCATACGATCGCACAGACTGGCAGCGCGGCTACGAATCCCAACCCAAGGAATCCGACTACTGGATTGACGACATAGAAGGCGAAATCCCCCCCGGCTTGCAAGGCACATTCTTTCGCAACGGGCCCGGATTATTGGATGTCAACGGCCAGCGCATCCACCACCCGTTTGACGGCGACGGGATGGTTTGTGCGATCGCAATATCCGAAGGCCGCGCCCATTTCCGCAACCGATTCGTCCGCACAGAAGGCTATCTAGCCGAACAAAAAGCCGGAAAAATCCTCCACCGAGGCGTTTTCGGCACACAGAAACCGGGGGGCCCGCTTGCCAACATCTTTGATGTCAAAATCAAAAACATTGCCAACACCAACATCATTTATTGGGGCGACAAACTGCTAGCACTTTGGGAAGCAGCACAGCCCTACAGACTCGACCCCCGTACCCTAGAAACACTCGGCTTAGACACCCTAGACGGCGTTTTACAACCCGGTGAAGCCTTCGCAGCCCACCCCAGAATTGAAAAAGGGAAAAATGGCAAAGGAGACAGATTAGTAAACTTTTCCGTCAAGCCCGGTTTGTCGAGTACAATTACCATTTACGAACTCGACGAAAGCGGCAAACTTTTGCAGCGTCACGCCCATGCAATACCGGGTTTTGCCTTCCTGCACGACATGGTAATTACCCCGAATTACTGCATATTCTTCCAAAATCCCGTCAGCTTCAATCCGCTGCTTTTCGTGTTAGGATTTCGGAGTGCCTCCCAGTGTATTCAATTTTCGCCAAACAAGCCAACGCAAGCAATTTTAATTCCCCGCAACGGCACTGACGAGGTGAAGATATTAGAAACCGAACCTTGTTTTGTGTTCCACCACTGCAACGCATGGGAAGAAGGAGACGAAGTTTTTGTGGATTCAGTTTGTTACGAATCATTTCCCACTGTAGAAGCAGACGGCGATTTTCGCGAGGTTGATTTTGAGAGCATTCCAGCGGGCGAATTGTGGCGGTTTAAGTTGAATTTGCAAGACAAAACCGTACAGCATCAAGTTGTTGAAACTCGGTGCTGCGAGTTTCCGACTCTGCATCCCAATAATGTCGGACAACCTTACCGATATCTTTACATCGGTGCTGCTGATGCTCCCACGGGAAATGCTCCTTTGCAAGCTATCCTCAAAATTGATTTCGTGACTGGTGAAAGGCAAATTTGGAGTGCGGCACCACGCGGTTTTGCGGGGGAACCGGTGTTTGTTACCCGTCCCGATGCTGTTGCGGAGGATGACGGCTGGCTGCTGGTTTTAATGTATGATGCAGCTAATCATCGATCGACCTTAGTGATTTTAGATGCTCGCGACATCACCAAAGGCCCTGTAGCGCGCTTGCATTTAAAACAGCACATTCCCTACGGTTTGCACGGCTGTTTTACACCAAATGTACTGCTTCCTATCGGTTCGTAGTTGCGCGTTGAGTCGCGTGGTTCTTGCGCCGCTCGCCACAGCCCGCCGGGGGTTTTCAACCCCCGGCTCACAGCGAAAGTCCTCGCTCAAGAGGACTAAAACCAACATTTATTATCGATCGAGTTTCTTCAGTCGGTTTTAACTGAGATGTTGCACCATTGTCAATAAGCCTTTTATGAACGGGCTCTGGGGCCCGTTCCACAAGAAAATCTAATCTTTGTAGAACAGGCATCTTGCCTGTTCTTGAGAATGGTGCAAGATGTGAGTTTTAACCGACTGTCTTCTATGAGCCAGGGGTTTAAACCCCTGGCGGACTGCGGAGACTGCGAGAAATACTAACAACACTTCAATACATAAAAATACCTAGTAAATGCAAACTGTCAACAAAATTCCTCTCCAAAAACTACTTATTTTAATTGGCACTATCGTCGTAATTTTTGCAATTATATTATCTATTTACTCTCACAATGCTAACGCCCAAGAGCCTTACAATTTATCTCCAGAAAGCGCTGTAGCGTCCAAAGGCTTGGTTGAGGTCAAAATGACGGTAATTGCAGTTGATCCCATTAAAAACGAATTAGAAGCCCGCTTGCAGTTTGAACTCAAAGGTATTTATAAAAAAGGGCCAACTTACCCGGCTCAAGACTTGTTAATGACAGTTAACGGCGCAAATGTACAGGATTCGGAAATTACCTTTAAAGAAGGGAAACCGATGATTGTCCCTGCATTAAAATTCAACTTAGTCAAAGGAAAAATTAACAATTACCCGTTTGACAGCCACATTGCTAAAGTAGCTATTTCGATCGACCCGCTGCCTTCGATTGGTAAAAAGTTTGCTCCATTTGAACTGAATCCCGTGCCGCTGGAATTTAATTTCCATGCCGACGTTCCCGGTTTCGACATTAGTTATAAGCCGATGGAAGAGAATTCCTCTATCTTTATTTATATTGATGTTTCTGCAACTCGATCGCTCCCGGTAAAATTCTTTGCCTTAGTGATTATTATCATAATGTGGGTGCTGTCAATTATGGCGCTTTTGCTAGCATTAAAAGTGATGAAATCGGGTAAGGTACCGGAAGTGGGAATGTTGAGTTGGACTGCTGTGATGCTGTTTGCTTTTCCCGCTATTCGCAACGCTCAACCGGGGGTGCCTCCGGTGGGAACGGCTAGTGATTTTCTGTCGTTTTTTTGGACGGAAATTATTGTTGTAGTGGCGTTGGTGATTATCGGTAGTTGTTGGTTGAAGCGGTATCATCCGCCAATTGAATGATTTGAGATTTGAACAATTTAGCCCAGAGATAAATTTGGGGTCTTTTACCCTGGAGACTTTCAATTAACAGTCAACAGTCAACAGTCAACAGTCAACTAAATTCAATTTTTGACTTCTAAATTCTCAATATCCTTTGCGGGTACGCCCAAACCGCGCAAAATAGTAAAAGCCATAATTCGATATCCCGACGGATTCGGGTGTACTCCATCTGCTGCCAACAAATTCATAGTCTTGCCCGCGTGCTTTTGATACGTGCCGATAACTTCCCGAAAAGGCGTATTCAAATCAATAAACAAGCACTGATTCTCTAACGCAATTTCTCGCATCGCGGCAATATACTCTTGCAATCGGCGATTTTCTGGGCCGTCGAGAATTTCGCCGATAGGAGTAGGAGAAAGCAGTACAACTCGAATTCCTGCGGCTTTTGCAGCCACCACCATTTGAGTGATTTTCTCCCGATATTCTGCCAGTGGCACTCCCGTGGGCAAGTTGCCTTGCGGATAAAACTGATTTTTTTGAAAGTCGAAGAAAGCGTGCCAAACGTCGTTGACTCCGACATTAATCATCACTAAATCTGGCTTTTGGTCGATCGCATCTTTCTGGAAGCGCGCTTGCATATCCGTCGCCTTGTTACCGGAGATTCCGGCGTTGACGATTTCGATTTTGCGATCGGGATAAAGGGCATTCAGATAGCGTTCCAGTAGCCAAACGTAACCTCCGGGGTATTTCCCTGCCTCGGTGATGCTGTCGCCCACAGTCACAATTTTGCGCCGGCCGGCGAGCACGTTCTGGATTTCTGGTGGTGGCGTTGCTTCGGATACGGATTCTTTAAACACGGGAATTAAGGAGTGAGGAATGTTGAAGGCGATAATAGCAGCAATTACGGCGATGGCAAGTTTGATTAAAACTTGCCTCAGCCGGGGTTTGGGACGGGGCGATTCCCTTCGGGATAGCTTTGCTTCACGCGAATTGGGAGACATTACGCAGATTCCTATTAAAAGTCTAACTCTTTATCTCTGCAATAATATTATCCATTTCAGGGTTTTTTGTCACTTATTTCAATAACTCAGTCCTGGACTAACAAAAACCTGGTTTGGACACCACATCCGAAGTTATAAGCCTTAAGGCAGAAACCTGGTTGTTGACAATCAAGCATCCAGGATACAAGCCCCCGGATTCATTCCGAAAGCAGACTCAGGATGGAAAAATAAAAAACCTGTATCCGATAAAGGAGCCCCCGAATTGATCCGTGGGGTCAATGCTTCAAATCTAAAATCTAAAATCTAAAATCTAAAATCGCGCAATCGATTGACCCCGCCTGCGTAAGTTGTACAGTGAAATTACTGAGGTTTTTGTCGCCCTCATCTGTCCGTGTAATTGCCATCACAAAAAAGTTCGCCAAATGTCACATGATTTCTGCTACTTACAGCACAACTTTAGAAGGTAATCGCGGTTTATAATATTGATATGTTCAGGAAACAAGTTTTCATGCGAGGTTAAAGCAATGGTAGCAAATTCAAATTTTTTATATCCTCAAACTCGCTATTACGGTGAAGTTAAGCCAGAGAATTTGGTATTTAATGCGAATTTACAAGAGTTTTCTCAGCGAGTGGGTTACATCAGTTCCTTGACATCTAACGGTAAAATCTCTGTGGAACAGGCATTTACTCAAATACAAAAACTCTGGGAAGAGGTGGAAAACTCGAAAAAGCAGTTGGGAATTGGCGAAAATCCATTTTCAGCTTGAATACTTAGCGGTTGGCTTGGAAGTTGAGTTACGCGCCATTGATGCCGATCGATTAATCCACAGCTTAAGATGAAAAATGAAAAAGTACCTAGTGGCGATCGACCTTTTTGCCTATGAGTTCCGATTTAGTACCCCTCCTTCCCAAAGTATCAGTCGGCCGCCGCGCAGCGGCCTTCTGCATCGACGGAATCGCAGTTTGGCTGCCCAGTTTGCTTCTGGGCAATAATGCGATCGTCCAAAGCATATTTTTTGTCCTGCTGTGGCTGATCATGCGCGTAGCCATCGTCAGGAAAAACCAAGGTCAAAGTCTCGGGCGCTGGGCTTTGGACATGAAAATTGCCGATACCAGATTCCTACGGACTCCCGGAGTGCAAGAACTGTGCAAGCGCGAGGCATTGCTGGGCATTTGCGCCGCCTTAGCCTTCGCAGGTATAGCTGGGCTCACCTCTACCAACGCCGCCGTCTTGCTGCTGATGCTGCCCCTGGCGATCGACTGTAGCGTTGCCCTCAACTCCGGCGAAAGGTTTCCCCAAGCTTTCCACGATCGCATCGGGGGGACGATGGTCGTCGGAACCCGCCGCGGCTACTCCCTCGACATCAAAGTTAGAAGATTGCTTGACCAAGTGCAGAGCAATGTGAGAAGATAATAAATTGTGTTTAAATTAGTCGAAATTTATTTAGAATTATGGCTAAAGGCGTCCGCATCATAATTACTCTAGAGTGTACTGAGTGCCGTACAAACGTAAGCAAACGCTCAAAAGGCGTGTCTCGGTACACCACCACCAAGAACCGTCGCAACACGACGGCGCGGCTGGAACTCAAAAAGTTCTGCCCCCATTGCAACAGGCACACTGCCCACAAAGAGATCAAGTAGTGATTAGTCATTAGTCCTTAGTCATCAGTCATCAGTTGTTGGCAATTGATATTGATCGGCGAAAAGCAGATAATTAACCAATGCTTTGCTGACGGCTAGCAACTAACGGCTAATAACTAAAAACTCACAATCAACAGTCAACAAACAACAGTCAACAAACAACAAACCATGACTTACTTTCGCCGGCGCGTTTCGCCCATCAAACCAGGAGACCCGATCGACTACAAAGATGTCGATTTGCTCAAAAAATACGTCACAGAACGCGGTAAAATTTTGCCCCGCCGGATTACCGGTTTGACAGCAAAACAGCAGCGAGACCTGACCAGAAGCATCAAAAGAGCAAGAATTGTAGCTTTGATGCCCTTCGTAAACCAAGAAGGTTAACAGGATTTGGGATTTTGGGTTTTAGATTTTGGACTGGGAATAAGACTTGCGCGAAAAGAACGTCTTTCTGTCATTAATAGTGCAGCAAGAATGCAGCGAAATAATCGCGAAATAGGGTTAAGAATCGCCGCAGCGCAAGTCTTAATCACAAGTCAAAAGTTAAAAAAAAAAGCAATAATAAAGAACAACTTTTTAGATTTTAACTTTCACAATTGACCAGAAAAATTGCCAATATCCAAAATCTAAAATCGCAAGCTCGAAACTCGATAAGTGGCTACTGTAAAAATCCAAAATCTCAAATATAAAGCTGGCAAGTGGAGAAGGGAACGTTAGTAGAATTTAGAGTGCACGGCGACCGCCGTCTGGCAGTTGCCGATCGCCCCGACGGCAAGAAAAACTGGGTAGTAGTAGACGAAAACGGTCAACCGCACAGCATACCGCCCAAACAAATCAGCTACGAAGTAGTCGGAGAAACTTACAAACCCTCCGATATTCCCAAATTTCTCAAAGAAGTAGAAGCATACTCAGATCCGTCGAGTTTGGAAGTCGCTTGGGAACTTTTAGTCGGTGACGGAGAAACAGCAGATCCCGAATCCCTGGCAAAGCTGTTATTTTCTGAGAGTAGTGCGGCCCAGTGTTACGCGGCTTACTGTTTGCTATCAACAGACAAACTGTATTTTAAACAAAAGGGCGATCGCTACGAACCGCGACCCGCCGCCCAAGTAGCCGAAATCAAACACCAGCAAGAAGTAGAACAGCAGCGACACCAAGAATCCCAAGGATTTTGGGATCGAGTCAAACAGCGGCTGGCAGGGGAAAATGTAGATTGGGAAAATAGCGATCGAACTCGCCTCGACGCCCTAGAACGCTTTGCCCTCCTCGGAGAAGAAGCAACGCACCGCACCCCAGCCTTAGAAACTTTAGCCAGCTTACAACGATCCGAAAACCCCGAAGCAGCATTTGGCCTCCTAGTCGATCTCGGCCTCTGGAGTACCCACGAAAACCTGTTTTTGCGGCGCAGCCAAATTCCCCTACAATTCTCCGCAAAGGTATTAGAAGTGGCCCAACGCTGCCTAGAAAATCCCCCAACCGAATCCGACACAAATCGTCTCGATTTAACTCACCTCAAGGTTTACACGATCGACGACGAAAGCACCACCGAAATCGACGACGGCCTCAGCTTAGAATTCCTCGAAAACGGCCAGCAGCGCCTGTGGATACACATCGCTGATCCCACCCGCTTGCTTTCCCCCGGAGACGAACTCGACCTCGAAGCCAGAAAGCGCACCACTACGGTTTACCTGCCCACGGGAATGATTCCCATGTTTCCCCCAGCTTTGGCAACCGGGCCGATGAGTTTAATTCAAGGCAAAGAGTGCAGCGCCCTCAGCTTCAGCGTCACCTTAGACGAAATCGGCGCGGCTCAAGATTACAGCATCCACATCAGCACCATAAAACCCACCTACCGCTTAACCTACGATGACGTAGACGAAATGCTGGAGTTGGGAATCGAAGCAGAACCAGAAATAGCAGCGATCGCCTCTGCAGCAAAACTGCGCCAAAAATGGCGGGAAGCCCAAGGCGCAATCAGCATATTCATGCCCGAATCCGTCATTAAAGTCAACGGCGACGACATCAAAATCCACGTCATCGACGACTCCACAGCCCGGATGCTAGTAGCCGAAATGATGATTTTAGCCGGCGAACTAGCCGCCCGCTACGGTCAAACTCACAGCCTACCCATACCCTACCGCTATCAGCCACAGCCCGAACTCCCTCCCGATGAAGAACTGCTGGCCGTGCCTGCAGGCCCCGCCCGCGCTTGCGCCGTGCGTCGGTGTATGCCCCGCAGCGAAATGGGCCTCACCCCCGGACGCCACGCAGGCTTGGGTTTGGAATTATACACTCAAGTTACTTCCCCGATCCGCCGCTATACCGATTTGCTGACTCACTTCCAAATCAAAGCCCACCTGCGGGGCGAACCACTGCCTTTTTCCGCTGAAGAAATACAGGACATTGTGATGTGTCTCGGCACCGCAGTTAAAGAAGCATCCACTGTTGAACGCCAAACTAACCGCTATTGGGGATTGGAATATTTGCGGCGCAACCCCGATGAAGTTTGGGAAGCTTTAATGCTGCGCTGGCTGAGGGAAGACAGCAATCTCGGATTGATTTTATTGGAAGATTTGGGTTTAGAATTGGCAATGCGATTTGGTCGATCGGTCGCAATAGGCGATCGACTAGAAGTCAAAGTCACACACTGCGATCCGCGATCGGATGTCATTAACTTCCAAGAAATGATATTTGAAGCGGCACAATAGGATTTTAGACTTGAGATTTTAAATTTGGGATTTCCAAAATCTTAGTGACAGGAATTGTGCGTTTGTGGCTATAAACCAATATGCTTGGGTTAGTCATCTCAGAGGAATTTCATCTCAGGAATTTAGGGGAGTTTACTCTTCAACCCGCGCAGGCGGGTTTTGTTTCTGTAGGGGCGGTTTCAACCGCCGTCTTAACTAAAATCTAAAATCTCAAACCGCCAAATGCCCAATTCAATTAGCCAAGTTCAGCCGCCGCTGGAATTCATACCCCCAGCCTACAACCCTCTAGTGATGCAAGGTTGTAAGCAAATACTCCCCTGGTGGCTGCGATTTCGGACGAGTATCAGCCACGTTCAAGCCGAAAACGTCGAAACCCTCGCCGAACTATTCCACCAATTTCAAAATCAGAAAGTTCGCTTTTTGCTAGCCTTCCGCCACCCCAACTCAGACGATCCCTACTGTTTGGGACAACTAATTTGGAAACTCGTTCCCCAGGCGGCGCGCGCCAAAGGTATTCCCCTGCAATTCCCGGTACATTCCCACTTTATCTACGATCGCGGCATTCCCCTGTGGGCCGGTGCGGGAGTCGGCTGGTTGTATTCCCAACTCGGTGGCACTCCGATCGTTCGCGGTAAGATCGATCGCGCCGGATTGCGATCGGCCCGCAATTTATTTGCCAACAGCCAATTCCCGATCGCCGCCGCCCCAGAAGGCGCCACCAACGGTCACAATGAAATAGTTAGCCCCCTCGAACCGGGAATTGCTCAAATGGGCTTCTGGTGCCTGGAAGATTTGGTGAAAGCCGGACGCACTGAAAAAGTTTTAATTGTGCCGATCGGCATTCAATACCGCTATGTCAACCCACCTTGGCAACCCCTAGAAAAACTTTTAACTCAATTAGAAATTGATTGCGGACTGCCACCCTTAGAACGCACCGATATCGCAAGTTTAGACACTGCCAATCCCGATTCCGAAAACCCAAATCACAAATTCCAATACCTGCGCCTGATTCGACTTGGCAGCCATTTACTAGCAGTAATGGAAGAGTTTTACAGCCGTTTTTATCATAAAAATTTACAGCCTGAAACCTCTATTTTAACATCATTATCCCTCCCCAATAAAACGGGAAATGATTCTGGCAATGAAGTAATGATCGCTCGACTGAAAGCACTGTTAGACGTGGCCTTGCAAGTAGCAGAAGAATATTTTAACTTAAAACCCAAAGGCAGTTTAATAGACCGCTGCCGCCGTCTGGAACAAGCAGGCTGGGACTATATTTATCGAGAAGATATCAAAAATATTGCAGCACTTTCTCCCTTAGAAAGAGGATTAGCCGATCGCCTCGCTGAAGAAGCAAGTCTTCGGATGTGGCACATGAGACTTGTAGAAAGTTTCGTTTCCGTCACGGGCAGATATGTCGCAGAACAACTGACAGCAGAACGTTTGGCAGAAACAACTTTACTGCTGTGGGACGTACTGGCTCGCATCAAAGGGGGAAATCCTTTCGGCAGACCGAAGTTGGGCAAACAGCAGGTACAAATGACCGTGGGCGAACCCATATCAGTGAGCGATCGTTGGGATCGATATCAAACCAGTCGCAGGTTAGCAGTTGCCGAACTCACTCAAGACTTGCAATCAGCTTTAGAAGCAATGATTAAATCTTAATTACTCAGATAAGGAAGAGCTTCAAGGGAAGAATGAATATATATAGCCATCCTAAATCATTTGTGAATTTCTTACTCCCTCCCCTTGATAAGGGGAGGGTTGGGGTGGGGTCAAAAATTTACGACTCTTGCAAGGATTGCTATATTTTCTTGACTACTTTTTTTGTGGTGAATTATAAACAGATTGTTATAGACTTTTGGAATAGGTCTAATGAACCGCAAACCCTCGCTCGACAATGAACCAATAAAAATTAACGATGACTAACAAACCTATCGATTTGTCTACTAACTCAATTAAGGTAAAACTGCTGAATAATTTAGCGCAGGAATTGCTCACACCGCTCACTTCTGTCCTCGGCATGGCAAGCGTGTTGAAACAAGAAATTTATGGCCCCTTAACGAGCAAGCAAAAAGAATATATTGACGTGATCCAAGACAGCAGCCGCTCTTTGCGATCGCTAGTTGAAGAAATTTTGGAACTGGCAGAACTAGATGATTCCGCTTTCACCTTGAAGCGAACCGCAGTCGATATAGAAACTTTGTGCCAGCAGGTTGTGACAATCCTGTCGTCGGCGACAAGTAGACGAGAGCAAGAAATTAATTTGTCGATGGGGCCCGGAGCGCGCATCTGGTTGGTAGATAAAGATAAGGTTCAGCAAATGCTGCACCACTTAATTTTTAGCATTATTCAATCTGCTGGGGCAGGCAGCGTGATTCGAGTCCACGTTTCTCGGAAAGAAGAGGGTATCAACATCGGAGTTTGGGTTTTTCATCCTTGGTTAGGGGAAAGTTTGCCCCATGCTAAACTCTACACCGACTACTTGTTGAAGGTCGGATCGGGTAGCGGTTCGCCATCGAACTCCGAAACCGACTCTCCCGGAGAACCGCAACTCCCGACACAGGGTTCGCAGCGATTAACGCTGGCGTTTTCTGAGTTGGCGGCTTTGGCGGCGCAGAATGCAGAGGATAGTGCACCAGTGTTAGCTGGTTACGGGGCGCGCGAACGCTTGGGGCTGCTGCTTTGCTGCCAATTGGTGGAAATTCAAGGCGGCCAACTCTCGATTCAAGGAACCCCGGAATCTGGATATCGCTACGTGCTCTGGCTGCCTTGCACAAATGCTACGGAATTGTTGGAAGGCTAAAGAAGGAAGAAGGAAGTTCGGCAACGGATTTTCTAACGGATGTAACGGATGGAAAGAAGAAGGAAGAAGAAACAAGTCATTTGTTAATTAATACTGAGATGTTGCACCATTCTCAATAAGGCTTTTAGGCGCGGGCTCGCGTGTCCCCCCACAATAAATTTATTCTTTGTGGAGCCGACAAGAAAAGCCTTAAGAGAGAATAGTCCAAGATGGGAGTTACTACCAATTGTCGATGCTTTTAGAGTCAATTCCCAATTCCCGATTCCCAATTTCCAATTACCAATAATCAATCTAAAAATGAATTCAGTTTGGCAACAATTAACTCTGGCAAATTTGCCGCTCTCTCAGTGGCAAAGTAGAAGTTATTTATTCAATTTGGCGATCGGCTCTTTACGCAGTTGGCGGCAGAGTAGCTGGCTGATGCAGTGGGCCGAACCCTTGGGTTTTGTTTTGCTGGCCTTGACTTTCGGTTTGGCACCGTTTGTAAACAATGCCTTGGTGGGGGTGTTGATGGCGGCTAGCGCTGCATTTTGGGTGCTGCTGACTGTTTCGGACGATCGCGAGATCCCCTTCACGCCGATTCACTTGCTGGTAATGCTGTACTGGGGCATTGCCACCGTCGCAACGGCGATGTCGCCAGTGAAAGTCGCCGCTGCTACTGGTTGGAGCAAGCTAACGCTGTATTTGCTGTTTTTTGCGCTGATGGCTCGGATATTGCGAGATCCCCGTTGGCGATCGTGGTTAATTGCCGTATTTTTGAACGTCTCTTTAATTGTCAGTTTCTACGGCGTGCGGCAGTGGATTGACAAAGTGCCGCCCTTAGCTACTTGGAACGATCCGACTTCTACTCAAGCCAATGTCACGCGAGTTTACAGCTTTCTGGGGAATCCTAACTTGCTTGGTTCCTATTTGCTGCCAGCCATTGCATTGAGCGCCGCCGCACTTTTTGTGTGGAAAGGATGGGGAACAAAAATTTTAGCATTGACCATGCTGGTGGTGAATTGCGCGTGTTTGCGCTACACCGATAGCCGGGGTGCTTGGATCGGTTTTGTGGCTCTACTTGTGGTATTTTTAGTGCTGGTGTGGTACTGGTACAGCCCTTTGATGCCTCGGTTCTGGCGAACTTGGGCGCTGCCGTTAGGGTTAGGAGGTTTGGCTGGGGCGTTAATTTTAGGAGTGGCTTTAGTGGAGCCTCTGCGCGATCGAGTTTCGAGTATGTTTATCGGCCGAGGTGACAGCAGCAACAATTTTCGGATTAATGTTTGGACGGCGGTGATTGACATGATTCGCGATCGACCAATTCTCGGCATTGGGCCCGGAAACACTGCTTTTAATAAAGTTTATCCGCTTTATATGAGGCCGAGATTCACTGCTTTGAGCGCTTATTCCGTGCTGCTGGAAATTGCGGTGGAAACCGGTTTTATCGGTTTAATGTGTTTCCTTTGGCTGATGACTGTCACCGTCAATCAAGGTTTGTTGCAGATCAAAAATCTGCGGGATGCACAATTTAACATCTCTAATTTAGACGAAGAATCCCGAAATCAAAAATCTAAAATCCAAAATCTAAAATCGAATCACGGGTTTTGGTTGATTGGGGCGATCGCAACTTTAGCCGGCATGATGGCCCACGGTTTTGTCGATACAGTTTGGTACAGGCCCGAAGTTAATATGCTTTGGTGGTTGATGGTGGCGATTATTGCTAGTTTTTACAGCAACTCGCACCAGCAGCAAGATTCAGCTTTGACGCAGGGCGAGTAGATAGAATTGCTGGCGGGGTTTTATCCCCGCCTGGTGGCAGGGCGGTTTCATTCTCAGGGAAATCATCGTTTTGTAGGGGTAGTGCCTTTCTTTGCCTACCCCCTCGACGAATGATGAAATCGATGTTTCAAATGTCGGGGTTCTTCACGAGGGTTTCCCCCTAGGTCGAATGAAACAGCCCTGCGCCCGGTGTGGATTCCAGCAATAGCCGATACAGCAATGATTAAGAGTTATATCAGTGCAAAAAAAGAATGCAGCTTTATGCAAGCTGCAAACCCTTATCGCCATAAGTTATTTCCAATTCTTCAATCCCACATTCCGCAGATGTGATTATCTTACTGGTATTTTTCAAAAATCAAAGCCATAAAGCTTTTTTTAGTCTAACTA
>NZ_JAUBTU010000160.1:0-6161 GCF_036705085.1 Microcoleus sp. B6-A1 | reverse complement strand
ATATTGATTCCATGGCTTTATGCCTCCCAATTTAAAACTATTAAATTTGTCTAAATATCTGCGGAATGTGGGTTTTATTACTCATTTGTTTGCTACTGAGGGGCTGACTTTCTGGGACGTTAGCTGTAATTCTAGCTGGCTGAATTAATAGAGTTGGTTGTTTTGTATTCGATTAGTTTGCTCTGCTGCCCCAGCAATCGGCGCTGGTGAAACTGGATTTGACCTTGTAGCTGGGGAAATTTGGCTAATACGCAAGACAAAGCGTAGATGGCAGCGTCTTTAGTGGCGATATCCCGATGCTTTATATAATAGTTATAGGTGCGATAGGCTGCTAAGGGGTAGCCACTCAATAGTAACAAGCTCCAGCCTTTTGTCGGCCATGTCATTGCCAAGGCTAGGGCTGGTAAGACTAAGCCCCAAAACCAGGTGCTTCGGGTTTCTTTGACCCAATGGCGCTCTGGTTCGCTTCCGTGCATCCAGGAACCCTCGGCATAGGCGTGACCCGCTCTTTGAGCCCGCTTCCACCACTGAGCGAAACTGGTCATTTGCGCGTCGTGCAGGGTCATTTCTGCGTCTAAGCGGAGGATTTTCCCACCTTTTTGGCGCAACCGCACGCACATTTCTGGTTCTTCGCCGGCGATGAGTGCCGGATTGAAACCGCCGACTTGCTGAAATGCTGCGGCGCGCATCATGAAATCGCCACCGCAGGCTTTGGTTTCGCCGATGGGGGTATCCCACTCGATGTCGCACAGTTGGTTGTAGATGGTGGCTTCGGGGTATCGTTCGCGCCTGCGCCCGCACACTGCTGCTACGTTGGGTTTGGCTGTGAGTTCGCTGTAGGCTCGATCGATCCATCCATCAACTACTTCGCAGTCACCGTCCACAAATTGGACAAATTCGATGTCTGGTGCTAGTTCCAGCAAGCGAGCAAAGCCTTCGTTTCTGGCGCGTGCTGCGGTAAACGGTATAGATAAGTCTAGTTCTACTGTATCGGCTCCGAGCGATCGGGCTAACTCTAGGCTACCGTCTGTTGAGCCGGAATCGACATAGATGACGCGGGCAACTTTGTCTATGGCCGAGACTAGGCATTGGCCGAGCCGCTGCCCTTCATTTCGTCCGATCGCTACTAATCCAATTTGTTTCAAGGTTTACCTCTTGAATTTTACGCCTAATAATATTTGATTTTTTGTCCTGCAACTACACCCACTTTACCATACCACATACGAATAATTTTCTGTTTTCAGATGTTACTACCAGATAACTATGATGAGGAGGGAAATTATAAATGGTAAAGATAGCTTGTTTGTTTGGCATCACTGTCAAAATCCGGGAGTTACTCATATATTTCTTTCATTATGCCAACAGTGGACGGAACCGGAATTGCAGGGCAGCATGATAGTTCCGAGTTGCGCCCCCCGTGTCGCAGACCTAATCTTGTTGAGGCAGTTCCTAGAGTTCTCCAATGGTTTTATCAGCCAACTCCCGATGCTCCTAGAGCTAAACCAGAGAAAAGTTTTATGCAAAAACTCAAAGATTATGATGTCGCTTATTTGTGACCCCCCACTTCATTAGAAACCTTAAGAAAAGTTAAGAATGAGGGCAAAAATATTTTCGTCCAACGATTTAACTGCCATACACGGAAGGCAAAAAGGATTCTTGACGATGCTTTGCATCTCTTAGGAGTGCAGCCCCAACACAGAGTTACTGACAATATGATCCAGCGAGAAGATCAAGAAATAAGTCTGGCTGATTTGATTTTTTGTCCCAGTCCAGAGGTAAGAAAATCTTATCTCGAATCAGGAGTTCCAGATCGCAAATTGATCTCAACCAGTTATGGCTGGTCTCCAAAGCGTTTTGCGGATATTTCGCAAAAGAAGTTGGTGTCAGAAACTCTTACTGTTTTGTTGGTGGGATCTATTTGCGTTAGGAAAAACGTTCACTTGCTTTTACTGGCGTGGAAAAAATCAGGAATTCAAGGCAGACTGCCACTTTAGGGAAAGAGGTAAGGGACCCTTCCAGAAATTTGTAAAGATATTTTAGACCGCTCTGACGTGATTTATCAAGATTACACCAGCAATATTGCCTTGGCTGATCGCGAAGCTGACTTTTTGGCTTTTCCCAGTTTGGAAGAAGGCAGTCCGCTGGTTACTTATGAAGCGATGGCTAACGGTTTGCCAGTTTTAACTTCACCTCTGGGAGGGGGTAGCGTTATCCGAGATGGTAAAGATGGCATAATTGTTTCGCCCTATGATGAAAAAGCGCTAGTCGCAGGCTTGCAACATTTAGCTGGTTGTGCCCTGTTGCGGCTTCGGATGAGTGACTCTGCCCGCGAGCGGGCACAGGAATTTACGTGGGAAAAAGTTGCACGGAGGCGCGCTGAGTTGGTACTCGAAAGATTGAAACCCGCTGGAAAAGTGAGGGGGAAAACTTGAGGTTTTGGGCGCTCCCGCAACTAAAAGCCACGGGTTTTTGTTATTTTTTAAATCCCACATCCTAGCTGTTGGCAACCAATCCACTTTTTTTCAATTTTTACTTGTTAAATTCAACTACTGAGTAGTTATTGTAATTTAATAAAAGTCGAGCTAATTTGCTATTTTTTATGCGACTTCTATAATTTTTATCATAGTTTATGGGTCTTGCTTTCGATGATTTTTGCTGGAATTCCGAGTGCGGTTGCACCTGGTGGCACGTCACAAATCACCACAGCATTAGCACCAATCAAAGCATGATCGCCGCTCGTTACGGAGCGAATAATTTTCGCTCCTGCACCGATATCGACGTGACCGCCGATTTTGACATGACATCAGCAACAATTTTCACCTGTTGAAGAATCAGACAGTTAGGGTCAATGCAAGCACTGGGATGAATGACAATCCCATTAGGATGAGGCAGCAGCAGTCCTCCTTGTATGTGGCAGTTTAAAGGGATGTCTGTAGCAGTTACAACGCTCCAGAATCGATACTCGATGATGTTCAAACGGCATAAAAAATAGCCTAAAATCCCACCCTGCTTCTGCCACTTTTGATAGTTGCGGATAGATTTGAGCAGTTGGCGACTGGGTTCCCACCACTTGCTAGATTTTTCGCGGCTCCAGTCTGCTTCTGTAGCAGAAAGGATTGGCTTAGTGATTGACTCAACCATTGTTTGTGCAATATTTTGATGAAGTTGACAATTGTGCTTATTTGTGAATTTTAGCTTAACAGGCATCTCTAACTTGAGTAGGTAGATTGATTGAATCTCCGCAGAGTTATAGGAGGAAGAAAAAGGCACAAGGAAGACAATGATTTAAGTATTGTTTTCAGCAGGGCGGGATTTGATAATTTTGGCTGGGATACCAACGGCAGTTTGACCGGCTGGAATGTCTGATAAAACTACAGCATTGGCACCGATATTTACGTCGTCTCCCAAGTTTACTTTTCCGAGGATTTTTGCACCAGCCCCGACGTTCACCCGATCGCCCAATTGAGGGGATTCTAGCGGTTTGTCCAAATAGCGGTTTCCCAACGTTACACCTTGGCGGATAATGCAGTCGTCGCCGATTTTACAATATCCGTGAATAATAATAGCGTTTTGATGTTCAATCACCACGCGACGACCGAGCTTCACAGTGTAAGGCAAATCTATCCCGTAACTATTGCGGACTTTTCGGTAGAGCGATCGATAAATAATGCTCAAAGGAGCTCGCAGTAATTTCGGTTCTACCTGCATTCTCCAGACGCCAAAACGCTGCACTGCTACGGCGCGAAATCCCGGTTTTGTCCAATCTCGACCATGAGCAATCCAGTCTTCTTTAATTTGCTGCCACAATCCCAGCCTGGCTTCTTCTACTTGATTTTCACTCGTGATTAAGTTTTGCTCAATTACCATAAGCTCTAATTCACACTATTTCTTGTTTACTCTATTGCTAGATGCCGACGATGTTAATGGGTATATCAGGTTTTTGAGAAAGGAGCAATCCGGTTTTATTGATCGAGAATACTAATTTCTAGGCTGCATCATAAAATATTTTCCTTGCCTAGGTTAACCTGGTTTAGTTGGCTTTGACCGATTTACCAACTCCCTTTAAAAGTTTTTGGATTTTTCAATCTTACCCCCCTTAAAAAATACACTATTTAATACAAAATCCCTCAGCAATTGTGGTGGATCGCCATCTGGTTTGCCTTGAAGTACGCGGCGCACCCTCCAAGCTGCAAAACCCGAAGCCCAAGATACATCAGTTAATGCTGTGTAAACCAAGCCGTAGTTTTTGATAAAGTACCTACGCCGGGAATCAAACCAATAGGTAGGCAGCCGCTTGGCGGGCTTTTTGGTGTCAGTGACGCCTGAGCTTTGGCCGACTAAGTGCACAACGCGACTTTCGGGTACGTACCAGCAACTCCAGCCAGCTTTGTTCGCTTGCAGACAAAAGTCCATTTCTTCGCAGTACATGAAATAAGCTTCATCCATCAAGCCAATCTTTTCAAATACTTCGCGACGGACGATCATGCTGGCTCCAGCTACCCAATCAGTTTGACAGGTTTCTTGGGAAATGGGAGGCGCTGCGGTCCAGTTGGCTAATAACTTCGATATAAAGCCTGTCCGCCAACCAAAATCGAGTTCGGTCAAGATGTTGTGAAACCGAAAAGCTGACTCCTGGGGCGTGCCGTCGGGGTCTTCCAAGCGGCTGCCGGCGATTCCGGCTTCGGGATGAGTGTCCATGAAATCGACCAAGGCTTTTAAGGCACCGGGGCGAACTATGGTGTCTGGGTTGAGCAGCAGGAAGTAAGGGGGGGGATTGGTGGATTGGAGGGCGGGACGGATCAGGGCGTTGTTGCCGAAGGCAAATCCGCCGTTACGGTCTAGGGGAACGAAGGATGCCCATTCATTCCAGCCTTCTGAGGCGATCGCACTACTAATTTCTTCGACGGATCGATCGCCTGAAGCATTGTCGCCAACTACAACTCGCATACCGGGCAGCGATTGGACTTCGCTAACTAGAGAGCGCAAGCAGTCAATTGTCAAACTAGAGGTTCGGTAGTTAACAATGACAACCAGCAGTGGATAGGGATGATTGGACTCGCTGGCCTTCGACATAAGTACCGTTGTTTGTGTAACAACTTTTTAGCTCAAGTTGTACCGATCTGGCAAGCTGGAGCGATCGCCCGCAGTGCAGGTATCGCCTACTTTTTTAATTGCTCCAACATCATTAACAAAAGCTGCCACCGCTGCCGGTGCATTTCTTCGTGAGTCAGGCTGCGAGCCTTGTTCAGAGCTGCCATGCCCATATTTTGAAGTAGGTTCAAGTTTTCTCCCGACTGTTTGAGCAAGTTTGCTAAAGCAACGGGGTCATTGCAATTAGCGATCGAACCTGTGATGCCGTTTTCGATGCAGTCGCGGAGTCCGGCTGTGTTGTTTGCCAGTACAGGTACGGCCTGGGAATAAGCATCGTATACGATTCTGGGCTGCTCGTCCGAGATGCTGGGAACCACAACAGCATGATATTGTTGCAGCCGCCCGAAGAATTCTCTGCCGTAAGGAATAGTTCCCAAAAGTTCGATTTGTACCGATTTTTGCATCGCCTTGCCTGCTGCTTGGCAGTTGCTTAACAGTTCGCCTTCACCTAGTATGTCCAGCTTGACGGCAATGTTTTGCTCGTCCAAGATTTTCATTGCTTCTAGGAGAACTAACAAGCCTTTATTGGGATGCAATCTGCCCGCAAATAGAATTTTTAGTTGTTTGGGCGAGGCTGACAGTTTTTCCTGCCATATTTTAGTCGCCTCTGCTTCCGAAATGATATTTTCTTCATCTATCCACGAAGCGTGAATTATGTGACTTTTGTTGTGTCGTTTTTTTAATAAACTTTGCTGATATTCTCCCTGTGTAAAGATTGTCAAGTCGGCGCTGTTTATGCACCAGCGATTCAATGTTTCGTATATGTAAGCTTGAATTTTGGCTTTAATGCTGGCAGGGGTGCCCGGTGGCAGCCGCCACGGTGCGGACTCGACTACGAGCAGGTATCGTTTCCGCTGTATCAGGACTATTGGCGTCACTAACCATGCCATCGGAATCGGCCAGCCTGCTACGCCGCTATGTACGATATCTGAAGGGTAGTGATAAATATGTAGTGATTAGATATTCATTTGCTCAAAACATAGTTGTAATGATGAATAAAATACCAAATA
>NZ_JAUBTU010000015.1:0-104483 GCF_036705085.1 Microcoleus sp. B6-A1 | reverse complement strand
TCGACTATAACTGGTGTTGGTGTCGGTGTCGGCGGCGTCGGCGGCTCGACTATAACTGGTGTTGGTGTCGGTGTCGGCGGCGTCGGTGGCTCGACTATAACTGGTGTTGGTGTCGGTGTCGGCGGCGTCGGCGGCTCGACTATAACTGGTGTTGGTGTCGGTGTCGGTGCAGTGTCGTTATCTGCGATCGCCACTGTCACCCCTGGCACCCCCAACACATTATACTTAGCATCACTGCTAGTCACTTGGTGACTGATATTACCGCTGTGTGTACCTTCTACAAGGGCATCATCAACAGCTATCACCGTAACGGTTTGAGCTATATTCCAATTATCCGCAGTGAAAGCGATAGGCGCGATCGCCTGAATCTGATTACCTGTTGTGAGAGTGATAGTTACAGGGGATCTCGGCTGCGACGTTAATTGGATGCCATAACTGCCATTCGCCCCGCCTTCTGTAGCAGTTATTGCCGTGGGAGTAATAGAAATACCAGCGGTATCATTGTCCCTATTGGTAATGCTAACATCCGCTACATCTCGGTTGTTATAATTCCCATCTGTACTAACAGCAGCAGCCGTGAGTATTTTGTAGCCAATATCGCCGTCAACAATGCTATCGTCAACCCCTGTTACTGTTACTGGTTGCGCTGTATTCCAGTTAGCCGGAGTGAAAGTTATGCTAGCCGGGGAAACTGTTCCCTCGGCAACATTGTCACTGTTCAAACCGATAGTCACATCAGCGATTGGCTTAGTATTCAAAACCACAGTAAAGTTAGCCTTTGTGCCATCTTCACCAGTAGTTAATCCCGCCGTCGGATTCACCGTAATTCCCGGAGTTTCATTGTCACTGTTGGTGACGGTGACATCTTCAGGATCGAGGTTAGTGTAATTAACATCGGTACTCACAGCAGCAGCCGTGACAATTTTGTAAGGTTTAGGGCCATCAGCTACTAAATCTTCAACACCAATTATCGTTATTGTTTGCGGTTGATTGTAGTTACCAGGAGTGAAAGTTAAGCTATTAGTTGAAACTGTTCCTTCTTCAACATTGTCACTCCTCAAACCAATGGTAACGTCAGCAGTAGGTTGAGCGTTGAGTTTGACTGTAAATTCTGCCTTGCCACCAACTTCACTTGTAGTTAATCCCGATATTGGGTTAACTGTGAAACCGGCAGTGTCATCATTAGTAATAGTTGTGGTAGCGGTAGCAGTGGTAATTGTCGAGGTTACGCCTGGGCCTGTAGGATTTGACAGGGTGACGGCAATAGTTTCGTCGGGTTCAACTAGGGTGTCGCCTAATACATCGAGAGTAATGGTTTTGGATGTTTCATCGGCGGCAAAATTAATTGTGCCAGTAACAGCAGTTGCGCCTGAAGTGCCACCGATGTTGTTGTAATCGCTGACGTTTGTAGCTGTGCCGACGATCGTATAATTGACGCTACTTGCCCCGCCTGTGTTGCCACTGCGAGTAGCAGTGAAAGTCAAAGGTTTTGTGCCGCTATTACCTTCAGGAATGCTGGGAGTACCGGCGGCGATGGCATAAGAAACTGTACCGTTGGCTGCAATATTTAATGTTGTTTGTTTGGTGGTACCTGCAATGCCTCCGGTGATTGTGCCAAAGTTGAGGATTGCGGTTTCGGCGTTTTCAGGGAGATTGTCGGGTTTGATAGTAAATGCAACATTCTGGGTGAGTGCATCACCTGTTGCACCTGCTGGGAATGTAATCGAGGTAGGGGAAATAGTGTAGTCAGAATTTTGGGTGGCACTGCTGCTGGGGTCGATGACAATTGGTACAATTACATCGGCAAAAGGAGTGCCGCCGCTGAGGGTAACGGGAATATTAACTACTGTGTCTGTTGTTCCTTCTGTGCCGCTGTAAGTTGCAGTACCAAAATTAACTGTATTGGGTGTATTTAGCAGAATTGAGACATCTTTAGAGGTAAAGTTCGGTGTCGCTAAATCCAACTTGCCGTCAGCATTAAAATCTCCCGCTGCGATCGAACGGGGAATAGTTCCTACACTAAAATTGACTGCAGTACCAAAACTGCCAGTACCATCTCCCAACAAGACTGAGACATTGTTATCTCCGCCGTTAGACGCGGCTAAATCGGTTTTGCCGTCACCATTAAAGTCCCCCGCAACCACAGATTCGGGAGATGAGCCGACACTAAAGTTGGTAGCAGTACCAAAATTACCCGTACCATCTCCCAACAAAACTGAAACGTTGTTAGAAGCGCTATTCGATGCAGCGAGATCGAGTTGGCCGTCGCCATTAAAGTCGCCTGTAACGACAAAGTGCTTCCCTGTCCCCGCGCTAAAGTTAACGGGGGCGCTAAAGTTGCCCGTACCATCTCCTAACAAAACTGAAATATTGTTAGTGGCGCTATTGTTCGAGGTGACTAAATCGAGTTTGCCATCGCTGTTAAAGTCGGCTGTGGCAATAGTAAGAGATGCTCCGGTATTAATAATGGTAGCGGGAGTGCTAAAGCTACCAGTACCGTCTCCCAAAAGAATTGAAAGGTTGTTGCCACTCAAAGGGGCTGTGGCTAAATCTAACTTGCTATCTCCATTAAAGTCGCCCGCAGCGATTGATCGAGGATTTATCCCTGAACCGAAGTTGGTAGGATTGCCAAAAGTGCCAGTACCTGTCCCCAGCCGGATGGAAATGAAATTCCCGTTAGCGCCATTAATAGGATTGGCTACAGCTAAATCGAGTTTGCTGTCTCCATTAAAGTCGCGCACTGCAATGGAATTGGGAATCTCGTTACCGGGGTTAAATAAGTTAGTAGCAGTACCAAAGCTGCCCGTACCTGTCCCCAACAATATGGAAATATCTCTAGAACCTAAGTTTGCCACGGCTAAGTCGGGGAAACCATCGCTGTTAAAGTCGCCCGTATCAATCGAAACAGGAGTTGCCGTCGGCGAAAAGCCCGCACTAAAGTTAGTAGCCGTACTGAAGCTGGAGAGAACGTGGTTGTAAGCCACCAGCACTTCTGGCCGAAATGCTAAAGGTTTTGCAATTTTCCCTGATGTTACTTCTAGGAACCAGTCGCCGCCTTTTGCTGCACTTCCGGTAAGGTTTTGCGAAGCAGCAACCGACGCGCCGGTTAACTCACTCAGGCGTTTTATAAATGCTTTACCTGTCTCGCCTGCTGCTACGTTGCACCCATACAAAAGAATGTGAGGTCGATTGTTGGGGATTGAGTCGGTTCGTGGCGAAAACCACTGCTGTAGAGAATTCCGATCGCACTCTATATCATCTAAACTAAAGCGAACGTCGCCGAGTTGCAAGCTGCCGGGAGCACCGTGAGAAACTATGTGAATGCTGTCAATATTTGTCCGAAGAGCTAAAATTTGAGTAATTTGGTCGATCGCATCTTTATTCCCCTCCAAAACGACTACTTCCGTACCCGGTGTTACTCCGGCCATCAAACTTTGATAATCTTCAACTTGAGGGTCGATAAAGGCGATCGACCTTACTGAAACTTGATTATTTAAATTTGGCATAATCCACCTGACTGGGGTTTCAAAAAAATACAAAAATTCCGCTATTTCGTGACTGGCGTCCGAAACTATCTATCAATTTTTATTTATAGAGACACACCCTTTCTCCGTAAAAACCCGGTGACTCCTCATCTTTTGTCGTAACGATAACAGTTTTTTTACAGAAAATATGTAAATTTTTCTTAAAAAATACCTGGTTAATTAAAATTTTGATAAAGATATGGAAAATACTTAAGTATTATTACTGTAACGAATGCTAGATTGATTTACCACAAATATTTGTGAAACGTAAGTGCAATTGTACAGAAATTTCAAACTCAGCAATTTTGATACATACTTTAGGGTGCGTCAGCAATTAGTCGTGCAGAAAATACACTCTTCTAACGCACCTACGAAACTTGTGACTAGCCCAAACTCGCATCTATCCCTGCTAAAATCTCCTCAGCTTCCCTGCAAATAGCAGCGTGACAGCAACCGTTACTCGCCAACAATCCCCCCCACTGACTCACATCTCCCCGGTTATATTGCAAAGCAGAACCGTCAAAACGAGTAAATCGGCCGCCCGCTTCAGTCAAAATTAATTCCGGCGCCGCTAAATCCCAATCTTTAGGCGCCGACTTTCCCGAAAGAGCAATATAAACATCAGCCTTTTGTTCGACAATTGTCGCAATTTTACAGCCAATACTACCGACAGCTATTTGATTTTGACAAGGCAGTTTTTGTAACAATTGATTAAAGCGATCGCCCCGGTGACTGCGGCTAGTTACTATAGATAAATCTGCCACTATATTTCGCGCCGAAACCTGCAATTTGACCGTAGAACCATCCCGATTTTCTCCAAAAGCACCCGCATCCCGGATTGCATAATAAATCTTTTGCTGTTCGGGCCAAGCCACAACTGCTAATACCGGTCTTCCCTCGAACGCTAAAGCAATGTGAACTGCAAATTCCCCTGTCCTGTCAATAAAATCTCGCGTTCCATCCAAAGGGTCAATAATCCAAACCCAACTTTGAGGTAAGGGAATTTGACCGTTTTTTTCTAAATAAGATTTGTAAGTTTCTTCGCTGAGATAGCCAAATTCTGCATTCCCTAAAGCCGACTGCAATTCGTCGAGAATGTAAGAATTGACAGCGACATCGGCGGCGGTGACGGGGCCATCTTTTTTCTCTTGGATGTCGAGGTTAGGAGTGTTGGAATCCTGCCGATAATAGGATTGTAGGATATCTGATGCACTCCAGGCGATCGATCGCGAAATTTCGCTGATTTCTTCGAGAGTTTTCATAAATTTCTTTTTTTTGAACCGCAGATAAACGCCGATGAACGCAGATTTGAGTAGGGGCGGTGCCCCCGTGCCCGCCCCTGGGAACCATACATTAGCAATTACCAATTAATATGAGGATATTTCCATTCATAATAATTAGGAAACACAAAGTTAGTAAACGAAACCGAAATACTAACCTCCAATGATTTTACATGATGCCACCAACCGACAGGAATAAAGATAGCTTCTCCCGGTTCCAAAATTACTTCAATAATTTTCGCATCTCTGTAAAGCGGGTATTTGTCATAATCGGGATTTTCGCCGTCAACCTTGCTGAAAACTCCGACGTGATTATAAAGCAGAGGAGTTTGTTGGGGAGAAATCAACTTAATTAGTTTGCGACCCGACACTTGCGCTAAAATTAAATTAACAGGGTCGTGGTGTAGCGGCGTAATCGTGCCTTTCGGCCCGAACCAAAAGAAAACTCTGCCTTTTGTATCCGTTGGATTGAGGTATTCTGGGAATATTTCAATGTCGTTGAATAGGGGTTTAAATTCCTCTCTTTCCAGAGTTTGGTTGTTAGCAACCATGTAGTAGTCGTTGCTAGGCCCGCCCTTGACCACCATGTCTACATATTTGCGGAACAAAACAATTTTTTTGTGATTTTCTATCTTAATTTCGTAATTCGGGTCGGAATTGCGGTTGGCTTGAATTTGTACCTCTGCATTGCCGTATTTTTCTTGCAAATACTCCGGCGTCCACAACTGCAATGCTTTCCAGTTGTGCATGATATTGGTAATAATTACTGGAGTATTTTTGGCGTAGTAATTTTCGAGAAAATACTCTCGCGAAAGGCTGCTTTTGCGTTCGATTGTGCCAAACTTGGAAGACAATGCAGCTAATTGATTGTTAATCCTGAGATGCGACTCTAATTTCTGCAATAACTGCACGTACTGGCTTCCGGCTTGAAAGTAGGGATGAGATGATATTTCCCTAACTTCTGCGGTGGCTGTTTCCGCATCTATGCCGGTACTTATTAGCGCTTGAATGATTTCTGCGTCGGGTTGATTTAATAATTTGTTAGCCGCCACCCACTGTTTCATATTGTCGGGGACTTCTGGTTTGCTTGGGGCTGCGAGTAGATTGGGCAAGTTTTGCGTCAGCCATTCTAGATTAACCTGTTGTTGCTCGCTTAGGGTAATCCGCAAAGGGGGAAGGGTGATAGTTAGAGGTTGGGTGTCAGGCATGATTCGGGTATGTTGTTGGGGGAATGTTTGGCTTAGTTTGAACTTGTCTTACTAATATAGCAATCTTGTTAACGAACCGCGAAGGCGCTAAGGGCGCGAAGGAAGGAGTGCACAATTTTTGTCAAGGTTGTTATTAGGATTTTAACTTAACAAGTGTTCTCTGTCCAAGTTTTCTAACGGGATCATTTTTCCCCGGATACTTAGGTTAATTTTTTAATAAAATCAACTCTTATTCATCCAGGCGCGGGTTCCTAAGTTTTTGCAGGAATGGGAAGCGATTTTAGCTGCTGCGGTGAGAGTATCTGTAAAGTTGTTATTTTGCAAAATGTAGTGACAGAAAGCGCCGTGAAAAATATCGCCCGCGCCTAAAGTGTCTGTGGCTTGAATTTGAGGTATTTCTATAGTGCCGTAACTGCCATTGCTGAGGTATAAAATTGATTTGTCGCCGCGAGTGATGGCAATATGAGAAATTCCGGCTGCTGACAGGTAAGCAAAAACTTGTTCTGAATTGTCGCAGTTGGGTGGATGAAAATTATCGGAACATACCGCCCATTCAACGAAAGGCAATATTTCTTCTAATCCGGGTTTCCAACTGCCGCCGTCGAGGACAATGGGAATGTTTTTTGACTGGGCAAGTTGAGCAATTTCTTGGCTGGCTGCGATTTGATGTCCGTCAAGCAGTACAATATTAACGGATGTTAAAATATCCTGGTTAATTGTTTGACTGTCAACTTGCGATTTCGTAGCATTGATGGAAATTACCGATCGATCGCCCGTTGCTTCAGTTACAATAATCGAGGAAACTGGCGGCGAGTGCGATCGCCCCGGTTCCAAATCGATTATCCTGACATTATACTCCGCTAAGTCTGCACGAATTAATTGGGCGATCGCGTGAGTGCCCAAAACCCCAGCCCATACCGCCGCATTCCCCAAATAGCTAAAAGTGACCGCAGCATTTGCCGCAGGCCCGCCCGCAGCAATGGTACAATCAGAAGCAACAACTTTCTGATTTTCACCCGGAGGCTTCCCGGCTAAATAAACTAAATCTAAAGTCGCCAATCCCAAAAACAATCCAGTTTTCATATCTTCTTAAATATGTGGCATGGGCCTGTGGCATGGGCGTCCCGCCCGTGTCCCATCTGCGTGGCATGGGCGTCCCGCCCGTGTCCCATCCTTAAAAAATCCCAATCTTAAAATGCAAGCAAATCCCAATACAGGAACACTTTACATCGTAGGAACCCCGATCGGCAACCTCGAAGACATGACCTTTCGCGCCATCAAAATCTTGCAAACAGTAGACTTCATCGCCGCCGAAGATACCCGCCATACAGGCAAACTTTTGCAACATTTCCAAATCAAAACTCCTCAAATCAGCTATCACGAACACAACCAACACCAGCGACTTCCCGAACTCATCGACAAACTGCATTTAGGCAAAAATATCGCCCTCGTCACCGATGCCGGAATGCCGGGAATTTCTGACCCCGGATACGAGTTAGTCAAAGCCTGTGCCGATGCTAATATTAACATTATTCCGATTCCCGGCCCGACCGCCTGCATTGTTGGCATAACTGCATCAGGATTACCCACAGAGAGATTTATATTTGAAGGTTTCTTACCCGTAAAAGGTCAAGAACGCCAACAGAGTTTAGAAGCTTTGCAAATAGAATCCCGCACTATAATATTATACGAATCTCCCCACCGATTGCGACAAACTTTACAAGATTTAGCAAATACTTTGGGAAGCGACAGACAGATTGTGCTGGCGAGAGAATTAACCAAAATGCACGAAGAGTTTTGGCGTGGTAGTATAGAAAGTGCGATCGCACTTTACACCAATCGCGAACCCCAGGGAGAATTTACCCTCGTAATTGCCGGCATCCAAACAGCCTCACCAATATTTTCCGAAGACGCCATCAAAGCCGAATTGCAAACATTAATTGCAGAAGGCATAAGTCGTTCCCAAGCCAGCCGCCAACTAGCGCAACAAACATCCCTCCCCCGCCGCCAAATCTACCAACTCGCCCTCACAATTGGCGACAATGAATCGCTAGAACAACCCGTCGATGACTTGTGAATATCTCTCTTCTCTTCTCCTCTGCGCCCTCTGTGCCCTCTGCGGTTAAATAAAAAAGCTAGATACTCACACTCAGAATTATATGGTACGCGGAAACTACGATCGACAAAAGCCATATTTACGAAACCCCCACATCAACAAACCAATCGCCGAAATCTATGCAGACTTAGACGCCTTTAGCTGGGAGATATTTGAAGACCAACCCCACCGCTTCGATACCGTCAGTTTCTACGTCTTGCTTCCCCCACTATTTTACGAAGGGCGTTTCATCAAAGGAATTTACTTCAGCGAAGGAGTCGAACTAATAAACAAACTATTTCCCCAACTTTCATCAGTATTTTTATCCTTCACCTATTCCCCCGGAATCTCCTACTCCTGGGCCCCCATAGCTGACGCCTACTCTAGTTTATACAAAAACCCGCAGCGGGATAAATGGTTTCGCGAAACTTATCCAGAGCGCGCCCACAAACCAATCATACCACTGCAAGACACAGACTTCATCAACGAATACTTAATTTCCCCTCGCAACGTCCCCGCCAAAGACATCGACTTGCTAGCCGTCGCGCGAATTTCCGAAGAAAAAAATTTGCCAATTATTGCCAAAGCCTTAAAAGTTTACCGCCAAAAATATCCGCAAAAACCGATAAAACTAACAGTAGTCACCGGCCACGAATTTGATGCTAGCAACCTGAAAACTCTCGACGAGTACGCATTAAAAGAATGGCAACAAGTCGAGGAAATTTTAACCCATCCCTCCGACTACATTAACTTAGTGCCAAGAGTAGACTACTACAGCGAAATCCCCACATATTATTCGCGAGCACAAGCATTCGTCCTCGGTTCCCTCCTCGAAGGAAAAAACCGAGGAATTACCGAAGCCATGAGTTGCAACGTACCAGTAATTTGTTTTGAAGAATTCAACCAATACGCCAGAGGCAACTCGCCAGTTTTCCCCGAAGGTGCCGGTCTTTACGCCAAATTTGACCCAGAATCTCTTGCAGATACTATATATACAGTATTGGAAAATCAAACAGAATTTAAACCGCGATATCAGTATTTAAAGCATTGCGGGCGCAAGAACTTTTTCAATACTTGTATAGACAGTTTTCCTTACTATCAGCACAACATTCCCCACTACAAGCCCGGAGATGCGATAAACAATTTGTGGCTGGATTTAGCAGTTCAGCAAAATTATCAAGTTAGTTTGAACAGCTTTTTGTACGGAGGTTCTCCCTTGTCTCATATTCGCGGGATAAATGCGATTCAGCACAATCTCGGTCAGTTAACAAAATTCAAATAACAGATGATATACTGCTGTTATTATTCACCCTCATAGAAGAATACGAACCCGGACTCTTTGAAGTATAAGTGAGCGATTTAACAGGTGTGGCTTTTGCAATAAAATGTCTGTCCGAACATCAATTAATGCTTTTATATCATTCTCCTATTGGCAATAAGACCGAATTAGCAGTTTAATGGATATCAACACCCAAAAAGAAGAATTCAGCTATGCTTACATTTACGCCGTGGCTTCAGCAGCAGGGTGCATCTGCCAGCGAACAACTACTCCTCTAGACAAGCTGGGTGTAGACCTAATTATCACGGGAATAGCAGCATCAGGTTTACCAAACTTTCCCATTCTTTACATTCAAGTCAAATGTACCTCAAGAGATATCCTCAACGACAATAGCCTTCGCTATCCCCTGAACATTAAAAACTACGAAGAATTGAGCACAAGCAACGCCTATCCTCCTAGAATTATAATTGTGGTCATTGTTCCCGATAGAGTCAATGACTGGCTGCAACAAACAGAAGCGGAACTCTGCTTAAAACGCTGCGCTTATTGGATATCATTAGAAGGTGCAGCATCTACTGACAATAAAGAAAGGGTCACTATTTCCATACCCAGAACAAATATATTTTCGGCTGAGACTCTGACAACTATCATGCAGCGTATCGCAACCGGGAGACAACTATGAATGTGACAATAAAGGATATTGAATTGCTCAAAAATCTCCAACCTCAGCAAATCAGCTACTACTTAGAAGCAAAAGGTTGGAAACAAGCACAACAAATTGACAGCCGCGCTATTATTTGGACAAGCAGCGATATCAAGCCAGAAGCCCCTCAAATCGTTCTACCTTTAAATTCCACTCTTCCTGACTTTCCCGTGTCAATGAACTTGATGTTAGAGACATTGGAAATCATCGAAAATCGCTCTCAACTGGAAATTTTAGCAGATTTAATTACCGGGATTCCTAATACAACTATTCAGGGAATCGTGATTCAAATTCACACTCCTAACGCCGACAAATTAAGTGGCGAGATTACCTTACTAGGTGTCATTGCCGACCAACTGCGGAAAATTAAAACGGAACTTGCAGACAAAGACTACATCCTCGCAATCAAATCTTATCAAGAACGCTTGCCCGTTTTCTGTACGGGAGACTTAATCAAAGAAAATCAAGTATTTATTGTCAAAAATACCCGGAATTTTACCCTAGATGACCAAGGGCAAAACTAACCAAAAATATTAGTGTAAAGTCGAGGCGCTAATCTGCTAGAGATTCCAATATCCTCAAAAATCTTAGTTGCCAAAACTCTTGCCAAATTCACAGGAACAGCATTGCCGACCATTTTGTATCCATCAGCAATATACTTGTACTTAAAAATAAAGTCATCCGGGAAAGTCTGAACTCTGGCGCACTCTCGCACAGAAAGCCGACGGTAAGGCAGAGGCGAATTGGGGTCAAAAATGCGTTTGTCTTTGCCAACCAAAATCATTTTAGTAGCTTGAGGATGGAGAGGTGCGTGTCTGCCGCTTGCCTGAATTGTAAAAGAAGGTTCAGACCAACTTCTAACTCGATTGCGCGACATATAAATGCTGGAAAACCCCAAATCCGCACATTCGTGATTTGGGACAGAATCGTGATAATTATCTAATTTACCCTTAACTGACATAGGGGCGGCCTGCAAATCAGAAATCGCATCTTTCAGCGTCAAAATATCGGTTCCAGGTTCGGGAAACTCAAAACCCAAACCCAGATTCTGCCGATAGCCAACAACAATCACCCTTTGCCTATCTTGCGGAACCCCAAAATTTCTAGCATTCACCAACTTGTAGGAAACCCGATACCCGATGTCCTCAAACTGCGATAATATATAAGTAAAAGCATCCTTGTTTCGGGCCGCCAAAATACCGCTAACATTCTCAGCTAAAAAAAACAAAGGCTGCTTGTCCCGCACAATCCTGATATACTCCCAGAAAAGTTGACCCCGACTGTCATCAATCCCCCGTTTCGCCCCGGCTTCACTCCAACTTTGACAAGGAGGCCCGCCGATTATCCCAATACAATTAGGAATTTCATCAGATTTGATTTTTCTGATATCTTTGCGATCTAAAATAGTTTCAGGATGATTAAAATTATACGTATCCCAAATAGACTTATCATATTCATTCGCCCAAACGGGATTAAACCCAGCTAAGCGAAAACCCAAATCCAACCCGCCACAACCCGAAAACAGAGAAATAATATCAAAAGCCACCTTTTTTTCACCCGCAATAAATACAATAAATCAATTATAAACCTCTCTCTTCTTAGATATCTATCTCTTTCTTCTCTCACTCTGCGCCCTCTGCGCCCTCTGCGGTTAATAAAAAAAATCTAATTCACACACAAACAGAATTTATCATCCTCAATGAATGCAGAATCCATCCTCCAATCTTACCAACACTTCGGCGTCCACCTCGGCCTAGAAAGAATCAAACAACTTCTAGAAAAACTAGACAACCCCCACAAACAAATACCCATTATCCACATTGCCGGGACAAACGGCAAAGGTTCCGTTTGCGCTTATCTCTCTTCCATACTAACAGAAGCAGGCTATCGAGTCGGGCGCTACACATCCCCGCACCTAATCGATTGGACAGAAAGAATTTGCATCAACCAAAAACCGATTTCCCCAACAGAATTGCAACAGTGTCTAGAACGAGTTGTCGCCGCCACCGAAAACAACACCGAAACTCCCACTCAATTTGAAATAATCACCGCCGCAGCTTGGCTGTATTTCGCCGAACAAAAAGCAGATATTGCAGTAATAGAAACTGGATTAGGAGGAAGATTAGACGCGACTAACGTTTGCGAAACACCTCTCGCTAGCGTCATTACTTCTATCAGTCTCGACCACTGGCAAATACTCGGCCCCACCGTGGCAGATATTGCTGGGGAAAAAGCGGGAATTCTTAAAGCAAAATGTCCGGCAGTTATCGGAGAATTGCCAGAATCAGCTAGAATAGTAGTAGAAAAACGCATTCAAGAGTTAGACTGTCCGGCAACTTGGGTAAAACCCGCAATAGATTTAGGACAAGGATTCGCAGAATATCAGTTAAATCAAAATGCGGTTAAAATAAAATATCAATTGCCGCTGCTGGGAAAAATTCAACTAATGAATTCAGCAATTGCGATCGCAACTTTGCAAATTCTCCAAAACCAAGGATGGCAAATTTCCCCAACCGCCATCGAAAACGGTATCGCCAAAACCCAATGGCCCGGAAGACTCCAGCAGACAACTTGGAAAAACCGCAAAATATTAATTGACGGCGCGCACAACCCCGCCGCAGCGATCGCCCTGCGTGAATATGTCGATAATCTTAACACTTCCCAACCAATTAACTGGGTAATCGGCATTCTGGCGACTAAAGACTGCGACGATATTTTGAAAGCATTACTCAAAAAGGGCGATCGACTTTACTTAGTACCCGTACCCGATCAAAACTCATCATCCCCCGCTGAATTAGCCACCCTAGCTCAAATTATCTGCCCCGAATTAACACTCTGTCAAGCCTTCCCCGACTTAACAACAGCTTTAGATGCTGCTGTTACAGGTGACAATTTAACAATCCTTTGCGGTTCTCTTTATCTCGTCGGCTATTTTCTGCAACAACAGCAATCCCAAGCTTAAACGCATCAGAATTGTGTTTCTTCCTCAGTAAAGATAGGAGGCCACAATTCCGAAACGGGCAATTCCCAACCGGGAAAAAGTTCTGCTAATGTTAAGATATCGCCATTTCCTAAAACAGTCGGTTCACCTGTAGAGCGATAAATAGTCACTGTTTCTTCATCAGGATCGATCAGAATTCCGACGATCGCACCCAGTTCTATAAACTTCAAAACCTTGGTTTCTATAGGCTTAATGCGATCGCTCTGAGATTTAATCTCAACCACCAAATCGGGGACAAGTTCTCCAAAATAACGCGGACTTTGGCGCAAGCGGGCGGCGCGCACAAAAGAAACATCCGGTGCTTTGACATTCGTATCCGGCATGATGAAACCGCCTGCGGAGTCAAAGACTCTCCCCAAGCGACGGGGATAAACCCAGTTACCCAGCAAGCGAATCAAAATACTGCTGATTTCACTGGATACGATGTCTGATGGCCCCACAATTGAAAGTTTCCCGTCTTCTAGTTCAATTTGGTAATCTAAACCCGCTTCGGAAAAAAGGGTTTGAACTTGGTTTAAATCTTTGAGTGTCATCGCTGGCATAAGAATTTTATCCTATTCTGAGCTGAGCTTTGATTTTAACACGAGTTAAATTTCTGAATATTTGAGGGATTTAGGCTATTTTTGTAGAAATCATCAATCAAGCTGAATTGAGAAAGGCGATCGCACGGGATAAATAAATTGAGTC
This sequence comes from Microcoleus sp. B6-A1, assembly GCF_036705085.1. Lineage (NCBI taxonomy): Bacteria > Bacillati > Cyanobacteriota > Cyanophyceae > Oscillatoriales > Microcoleaceae > Microcoleus > Microcoleus sp. B6-A1. Next base: position 90,706 of record NZ_JAUBTU010000015.1, on the reverse strand, counting down.
TTTGAGAGGGGCGATCCCTCTTGTCAAGGACAATTGCCTCAAAAAATGAATTTCCTACAAAATCGTCAAATATGTTTCAGTTGGACTGATAGGCAAAGGCTTCAAAATTTGTTTTTGCAAGTCTATTTCTAATCCCAATGCTTCTAAAGGTATCACGCCCAAAAGCGCATCTTTACCTCCCGGTAACTCCAAGCACTCGAAAGTTCCTTCCCGATCGAACATCGATATGGTAGCATCTCGAAAAATTCGGGCTTTGCCAATACCCATTGCGGTTGCTACGTCCACTTCTTTCAGGAGTTTCAGTCCCAGTTGGGCGATCGCATCTTGTGGCAGACACAGCGTAGTTGCTCCCGTATCTACCAATACATTTTTGAGGGTTATCGAGCGAATTTGGTCTAGTGAAATTGTCCCATCTTCGGCCCGAATTTGGTCGGCTCGATTAACGATTGTCAGAGTGGCGAAAACTTTTCCCATTACGTTGTTACTTTGAATTTGCATATTGGTCTCCTACTTAAACGTCGGAGTTATTACTTCCTTTAATTGTAACTTATATGCAGGGGCGATCGCCCGGAGCGACAAACTCGGTTTCTGTGGTAAAGACAACCAATATGATAATAAGTTAAAGGCTGATATCTGCTTATATATGGCGGCACAGATTCCCATTATTTAACAATACGTCAAGTTGCAAAAAAAAGCAAGAGGCGAACTCAAAAAAAATCCCGCCCCAGCTTCAATTAAAAACTACCTTTGATCCCAAGCCTTAGCCGCATCAGCCACAGCTTGATCTACCGACTTCTCATCCAACATTGCCGCCTGCAAATTGTCATAAATCGCCTTTTGCAACTTCTTAACATCCTTCAAAGGCGGAATCAATAGCTCGGCGGAACTCAACCCAGAAGCACTAACAATCCGAGCTCGATCGGCAGCAGGAGCATCAGTCGGAACGTTCTTAAAATAATCGTCTTGCAAAGCCTCAACCGTAGAAGGCAAAACATTAGCAGCCTTAGCAAAAGCCAACTGATTTTGAGAATTAGTGACGTACAGAGCAAACTTGACAGCATCATCAGGGCGCTTGCTGTCGCGGGGCACAACCAAATTCATCACCGCCACAGTCTTCTTACCTGTTTCCCCCGTAATTTGAGGCGCAGCAGCCGAAACAGCACCAATACTCGGAGCATTCTCAGCAATCGCCTTCAAAAACTGAGGCCCGGAAGCTAAAAAAGTAGTTTCCCCAGCTTGATAAAGCTCGATCGCCCTACGATGTCCTTGCACCAAAACATCCTGGGGCAAAAGTCCGTTCTTGTACAAATCTACCCAATACTGAAAAACAGCTTTGCCCTTAGCAGTATTAAAAGCCGCCTTACCTTTCGCGTCAACCAAAGGCACACCCATCTGCACGAAAGATTGCAAAACTTCCGCCGAATCTTCCGGCACAAAAGTCACAAAAAAAGCAAACTTACCAGTCTTCTCCTTCACCTGCTTCGCCACCTGTGCCAACTCGGCATAAGTAGCAGGAGGCTTAGCAATTCCAGCCTTCTTCAACAAATCAGTATTGTAAATTGTCACCCCAGTCGTGAGATACCAAGGAATGCCAAAACTCTTGCCGTCGAGCACGCCAGCTTTCCAGATATTTGGCAGATAGGTCGATCGAACTTGCTGCGGAATCCGAGAATCCAAATCCAGCCAAGCATTGCGTCCCGCCAACAGCGAAGCAAAATCGGGATTTAGGTTAACCACATCCGGCGCAGTTTTCGCCGAAACAGCCCCCAAAATCTTGCTTTCCATAGCCGACCAAGGAACGTCCACCCAGCGCACCTTCACCCCCGGATTTTCCGCTTCAAAACCGGCGATCGTCTTGTTGAAATACTCAGTAAACTGAGGTTGAAGCTGCATAGTCCAGAACTCGATTTCCTGCGTATTATTTGCCTGGGAATTAACAGCCGGCTTGCTGCAACTCACCACCGCAGACAGCAGCAGCCCCACCAGCCCAAAAACAGCAAAAAGTTGCCAAGATTTACGTTTCATAGAATAAAATTTGAGAGTAATGGGAACCGTTAGACAAAAAAGCGTGAAGCGAAGCTATCCCGTTCCCCGTAGGGGTTCCCGAAGGGTAGGGAATCGCCCGCACCAAGCGCGATGAGTCAGTAACAGAGTTTTGTACCTGGGCCCAGGAGCGAGATAGTCTGTTTTTGTGCAGAATCGGCAGGTTTTCGGTCGATCGAGCTGGAATTTATTGACATTCTCCGCAGAATAGCTATTGTCAAGTAAATTGGATAGCATAAAATCGGAACTAGCGATCGCGCAACACAGACTGAGCTGTGCAGAAGAAGGCGGGATACCGAGATTACAGCACTCTGGTGGCAGTTGGAAACCAACCCTCCAACACGCCTGCGCGCTGAATCAGGCTGGCCAACTACAAAAGAAAAAAATAGCAATTATCGGCGACCCAATCACATGGTTAACTTTTTCAAAGGTCTACTTTCCCAACGCCAGCCAGGAATCGGGATCGAAATAGCCTCTGACCGCATCAACATCATTCAGCTCGAAAAGAAAGCTCAGGCATTAAAATTAGGCATCCTAGCCTCCATAGAAGTTCCAGAAGACTATGTACAAGAAGGACAAATAGTCGATCCGCCAGGAATGGCAGAACTAATAAAAGCCGTCCTCGCCGACAACAAAATCAAAGCCAAGCGAGTAGCCACAGCCATTCCCGGCCGCGAAGCCGTCATCCGCCTCATCCCAGTTCCCGCAGAGCTCAACGAAGAAGAACTGCGGGATTACATGAACGCAGAAGCAGGACTGTACTTGCCATTTCCTAGAGAAGACGCCGACGTAGACTATCAAAAAATAGGCCTTTTTGTAGATGACGACGGAGTAGAAAAAGTGCAAGTCGTGTTAGTAGCAACCCGCAGAGAAGTTACCGACACATACATCGAAACATTCAAAGAAGCCGGACTGATTATAGACGTACTAGAAGTAACCAGTTTTGCCCTAATCCGCACCCTCAAAGAACAACTGCAACAATTTTCCTCCCAAGAAGCAGCAGTTCTCACCGCCATAGAATTTGACAGCACCGAGTTAGCTATAGTAGTGGACGGCATACCTCAGTTCAACCGTACCATCCCGATCGGCACCTACCAAATCCAGACCGCCCTCAACCAAGCCATGAACCTGCCACCAACCAGAGACACCAGCGAACTGCAAGGTATGACCCTGCCAGTCACAGATACAATGGGGGCATCGGGAGACGCCAATCCCGGCACAAATGCGATGATAAAAGTATTGGGAGAACTAGCAGACGAACTGCGCCGCTCAGTAGACTTTTACCTCAACCAGAGCGAAGAACTCGAAGTAGCGCAACTACTGCTAGCAGGCCCGGGAGCTGCGATCGGCAAACTCGACGAATTTTTTATGCAAAGATTAAGCTTGCCCGCATCTCAAGTCGATCCCATCGAAACCCTAGGAGTCGAAATCAGCCAAGAAATTACCCCAGAACAGCGAGCAGGTTTAGGAGTCGCCCTAGGTTTAGGACTAAGGGAGGTTATGTGAACTAACAGTTTTAGATGAGAGAAAAACCGATTTGAGAATTTTAGGTAAAAACCCCTTCCAAAAGAAGAAGGCAGAAAGCAGAAGGTAGAATATGGGAGGTAGAAGGTAGAAGGTAAAAGGTAGAATATATCTGAGGTAGAAGCAGCCCCTTCCTTCAGTAGAAGGCAAAAAGTTGTTTCTTTCTTCCCTAAATAAATCCTTCACTTGTACCAGCAATCTTGGGCTCTGTCTAAAATCTAAAATTTCAAATTTAAATCTATAGCAACAGCCAAGAGAGTTGGGACATTCTTAATTGCTCAAACATAAGCGGTCGATCACTTTTTTCTTCTACCTTGTGCCTTCTTCCTTCTACCTTGTGCCTTCTGCCTTCTCCCTTCTGCTAAAAAATCGAGTGAAGCCATGTACAGCCTAGATATTAATTTTCTCAACGACCGTCCGGACTACAAACCCGTTGCAGCAGCCAAAAGCTCAGCTAAAAAAAGTTCCGGTGGAGCCAAAGACCAACTGCCCATATATGGGGCAGTGCTGTTTGCCTTCGGGGTCAACGCCGCAGTCCTGGGCGCCGGGTGGTGGGCGATTAATCAAAATAACAAATTGGCCAAACAACAAGCAGCCATCGACGTAGAACTGGCAACGTTAAACACTCAAGCCAACACCATCAAAGCCATCAACGCCGAAACCGACCAAGTTACCGCCGAATACAAAGCATTAGCTGGAGTATTCGACCAAATTAAACCTTGGTCGGCGATGCTGCAAGACCTCAGTGCCCGCACTCCGGCGGGAGTGCAAATTGGCAAAATCGAGCAAATCGACCCGAGTCCCTCCCCCGTTGCAGCAGCACCCCCACCCCCCGCAGCCGCCCCTGCAGCCAGTCCGTCCCCAGGGGCGAGTCCGTCTCCAGCCAGCCCCACCCCGGCTGCTGCTCCCGTCCCCGTCGTCCCGCAGCAGGCAGCAAAAGTACAAATTTCAGGAATAGCCAGTACCTTTGCTCAAGTTAACGACTTTATGTTGCTAGTCCAGCGCTCTCCCTTCTTCCTTAACACCGATACCAAACTGATAGCGGCCACATTAAAAAACAACCCCGCACAATTACAAGTGCGTAACCAAAACGCAGCACCCACAGAACTTCCCAAACTGCGACCGGTGGTGGAATATAAAATTGAAACGACGCTCAGCCCGACGGGGGCCTCCGAGTTGCTCTCCGAACTGCGAAGCAAGCAAGCAGACGGGCTCGCAATACGGATAGAAACACTTCAAGAAAAAGGAGTGCTAGAACCACAAAAACCAGAGGTGAAAAAACAATGACATTAGCAAATGAGTATGGTCCTAGCGGACAAGCAGAAGATACAGGGGCTCAAGAAATATTCGGCATTAAGCTGACACCCCAAGTCCAAGCAATCGGCATCGCGGTTCTCGGGCTCGTCATTGCCGGCGGCATTGGGTACCAGTTCGTACTTCCCGAATTCCAAAAAAGCGACCAATTCAAGCAAAAACTTAGCGAAAGCGAGCAAACGCAACGGCAATTGCAAACTCAAATTCAAAAAAAGGCAGAAGCAGAAGCCAAGCAAGAAGAAGCAAAACAGCGCCGGGCCAACGTGACGGCAATGTTTGCCAGCGACGCCAGCGCCAACACGATTTTGCTTGACATGACCCAACTGGTTAATAGAATCAACGCCGGGGTGCAAGGAGATGACCTCAAGGCTAAAATTACCAAATTTGAGCCGGATATGCCCCCAGCGGCAGCCACCGCCGCGCCGGGAGCTCCCGACCCTGATATTCTGGCCGATACCTCCTTCGGCCCGTCCCTGGCTGGCAAGCTCAGACGCAAAAAATTTAAGGTAGAGTTTGAAGGCACTTTCGCTCAAACCCGCAATTTTATGCGTAACTTGGAGTTGATGCAGTCGCTGTTGGTAGTGAGAAAATTGACATCGGAATTGATCCCATCAAATCAGCCTATTGAAGTTGATTTTTTGAAAGGGAAAATAGTTCCTGTGGAGCAGCCGCCAACTAAAATTAAAACTGCTTTTGACTTGCACGCACTGCTGCCGTTAAAGCAAGAAGAAAAACCGCCAACTCCGGCTCCAAGTCCTGGTGCTAAGTAGCGGTAGTTGGGCGGATAGATATTAGCTATTGTTCCCAACTCGCTCTTTCACAAGAAAGGAAAAGGCAGAAGGTGGAATTTTGAAGATTGAAGGTAGAAGTCAAAAAAATATGAATGCCACAAAAAAAAATTATAGGCAATCAACAATTGGCTCTAAAACCTACTTTCTTCTAATACCAGTTTCTCAAAGTAAGGGAAGTGTATAGCAATCCTTGCAGGAGTCGTAAATTTTTTACCCCACCCCAACCCTCGCCTTACAAAGGGGAGGGAGTAAGAAATCCACAAATGATGCGAGGATTGCTGTAGGATAGTTTCTAACCCTTATGTCATCAGTTATTCCCAATCGAAAATTGCCAATCGAAAAGGGCATAACTTCTCCTTTCAAAAAGGCTCGAACCCTTGAATATTTTAGTCAGTTTAGCAGCTAGCGACAAAAGACTGCGAACAAGAAATAAATAACAAAGTGTAGTTGAGGAGAGAACGTGAAACAGCATCTACGGTTAAGTGGAGGACTCTTGGGCAGCATGGCCGGAGTTCTCGTAGCGCAAGCCCCCGTCTCGGCAGTGCCGACTCAAGTCACAGGAGTGCAAGTAAGTCAAGCCAATAATGGGGTAAATATTGTTATGGCGACAGAAAAGGGCGATCGCCCGCAAGTTTTCGCCATCAATAACGGCAATACTTACCAAGCCACAATTATCAACACCCAGCTCCGCTTGCCACAAGGCAACAGCTTCCGTCAAGATAACCCCGCTCCGGGAATTTCTTCAGTAGAAATCAGCCAGGTAGAGGCTAACAGCATCCGCGTTGTGGTAGCCGGCACCAACGGAGTTCCCAACGGACAAATTGTGCCGGGACAAGGCCAAAGCATCGTCCTCAGCGTTGCCGGACAGGGTGGTACAGTACAGTCTGCCCAAACTCCACCCCCGCCGCCTCCGGGACTGCCCCTGACCCAAACAGCTCCCCCCCCGGCTCCCCAAGTCCGCACCTCGCAAAACCCAGGCGTGCTGCTGCCAAATCCCGAAGTTACTATTACCAGAAACGATCGCCCGCCCCTCCCCAGCGAAATTCAATCCCAGAGCAATCAGGCTGCGCCTTTCCAACCGCGGGCAGTTGCTCCCCCCTTGGGAGATATCGCAGTGTCTAACATCGCCCCCGGCGCGGGAAATATTGAACTGAGTTCGGGAGAACGCATCCCCCGCTTGGTGCTGCGGGATGCCCCAGTCCGGGACGTTTTGGCTCTGCTGGCTCGCGCTGCGGGCTTGAACATTGCTTTTACAGGTGGCGGAGCCCCTGCTCAACCCGGCCAGCCCGCAGTGCCTGGTCAGCCGGGAGCCACCGGTTCAGATGAAGGGCCAAAGATTTCTTTGGACATCGAAAATGAGTCGGTGCAAGATGTCTTTAATTACGTGCTAAGGCTCAGCGGGCTGCAAGCTAACCGCCAGGGGCGGACGATTTTTGTAGGGACTAACTTGCCGATCGACTCGCGCAATATTATCATTCGGACTTTGCGGCTCAATCAAGTTCGCTCTACGGATGCAGCTAACTTTTTGAGTGCTCAAGGTGCGGAAACTCAACTGCCGATTACTCGGGTGACTATTCAAAGCGTGGGCCAGGGAAATGCTGCGCGGGATGTGGAAATTCGGGAACCCGACATTAAGGCGATCGGCGCTAGGGAAGGCACGGGGCCGCTCTTGCTGAGGGGACTGTCGGTGCTGGCGGATTCTAGGCTCAATTCCATCACTTTGGTGGGCGACCCACGCAAAGTTGACATGGCTGTGGCTTTCTTGACACAGCTAGATTTGCGCCGCCGTCAAGTGGCTGTCAACGTCAAGGTGATCGATATCAACTTGTCGGGAGACAACAGAACAAATACTAGCTTCTCTTTCGGGATTAATGACAGTTTCTTTGTCAATGACGGCGGGGCGGCGATCGTCAATTTTGGCGGCATCAATCCGCCCGATCAGACGACTGTAACTAGTGGCATAGCTAATCGGCCGATTATTGAGAACCGAGACATTCCCCAAGAATTCAGGGATACTCCTTTCTACGATGCGAACGGCCGGCGTATCGTGCCGTTGACAGGTCAAGGTCGCGATACCGCCGCCAAAGGTGTGTTCCTCCAGCCGACAGCCCCAATTACTAATGACCCCACGCGAGTTGGAATTACGGATTACACTCCAGGCTCGGCGACCGGTTCGGGAAGTGCGCTTTTTGGTCAGTTCCCGCTGTTCCAATATCCAAGACGTTTTCTGTCTAACCTGCAAGCAAGTATTACCAGCCAGAATGCCAAAATCCTGACTGACCCGACTTTAGTTGTCCAAGAAGGGGAAACGGCGAATGTGGATATCACCGAAGAAGTGGTTACTAACATTCGATCGGAATCACAGACAACAGAAGGTCAAACTACCAGAACGGTGACGGCAGAAAAAGGCCAGGCCGGTTTGCAGTTGGGAGTGGCGATCGATCGCATCGACGATAACGGTTTTGTCTCTCTGCGAGTCAACCCAATCGTCAGTGCGATCGGCCCGGACAGACCCCTGAGCACTGGCGCAGGAGAAAATAACACTATCACCCTGCTGGCTCGCCGCTCTTTGCAGTCGGGGCTAATTCGCCTGCGGGACGGTCAGACTTTGATTTTATCGGGGATTATCCGCGACCAAGACCGGGTTACAGCGAGGAAGATTCCGATTTTAGGAGATTTGCCGATTATCGGTTCGCTGTTCAGGAGCACTACTAAGATCAACGAGCGGGCGGAAGTGATTGTATTGCTGACGCCGCAGATTTTGGATGATAGCGATCGATCGAACTTTGGCTACCAAAACAACATCAGTCCCGACGCCCGCCAACTGTTGCAGCGCAGTCAGCCAGTCCAGCCGAGACAGTAGGAACAAAGGAAAAATGCCTTGCTGTCAACTTTCCACGCTCTTTCCCCTGAGTCCGACAGTCCGACAGTCCGACAGTCCGACAGGGGTTGAAACCCCTGCCTCAAAGCGAAAGTCCTCTTTTAGAGGACTAAAGAACTCATTAGTCCTCTGCAAGAGCACTATAAATAACTCTTTCAGTCGTCTTCAGACGACTTCAGCTATGAGACAGCGACTTCAGTCCCTGGCGGGTTTCGGGAGAAGGAAACAGCCCCCCCCACGGAGGGCGGTTTCCTTCGACCTAGGGGCAAACCCTCGTGAAGAGCCCCGATACTTGAAACACCGATTCCCTCGTCCGTGGAGGGGGTAGGCACGGGGAGTAGGGGTAGCGCTACCCCTACAAAACGATGATTTCGTTGAGAATGAAACAGCCCTGCCCCACGGGGGAAAGAAAGAGGGGAAAGAAAGAAGGAAGAAGGAAAAAACTTTTCCTTTAGCCCTTGACAAATTACATTTTATTCTTTCTATTTCTCCTTTTTTTTGGTTCAAAAATCCACCGAGGCGAGAAATCTTGTCTCCAATGTGGTATTTTTTTACCTAAATTTTGGGATTAATTACAAAAATTAGCAAGTTCCATATAAATTAAAGGTTCCACCGATCCATAACGGTCGGCAAGACTTTAGAATAATGCAGTGAAAATTAGATGCTGTGGGGTTTTCAGCAGTTAGAAACAAAAATTCCTTTTCTGACCAATTACCCTAGGGTAATTGGTATTCAGCAGGAGTTGTGATTCGGGGAAGCGGACGGGAGCAATCGGGAACCACCCAAACCTCCCAATCCACACCTCAATCCAGTTGATAACTCACAGCTAATAGTTGAACTAACTCTGTTTAACGTAATTTTGCAAATCGAGAAGGAGTTCGCAATGAACAAAGGTGAATTGGTTGATGCAGTGGCGGAAAAGGCTAGCGTGACGAAAAAACAGGCAGATGCTGTTTTGAGTGCGGCCCTGGAAGCAATCATGGAAGCTGTCTCCGATGGCGACAAGGTGACGCTGGTCGGTTTTGGCTCGTTTGAGTCGCGGGAACGCAAGGCCCGCGAGGGTCGCAATCCCAAAACTGGGGACAAGATGGAAATCCCGGCAACCAGAGTTCCTGCATTTTCCGCAGGGAAGTTGTTTAAGGACAGAGTTGCACCGCCGAAAAACGCGGAATAGCTGGCGAACTGAGTCTTGATTAGACCTGTACACGGTGGGAATTTAGCTTGGGCAGCCACACTGGCAGGCTGCCCTGCCTCTGCTATTGTCGATTTTTCTGCGAGTATCAGTCCTTTGGGTCCTCCTGAGTCGGCCCTGGCTGCGATTCAATCACACTTGAGCAGTCTGACGGCTTACCCAGACCCGGATTATGGAGAACTCAGGACTGCTTTGGGTGAGGCTTTGAATGTTGACCGGGATTGGATTTTGCCGGGGAATGGTTCGGCGGAATTGTTGACTTGGGCGGCTTGGGATTTGTCGAAGCTGGAGGGGACTTATTTGGTGACTCCGGCTTTTGGCGATTACTCGCGGGCTCTTTCGGCTTTCGGCGCGCAGGTGATCAAATGCCCTTTGGATATTAAATCTTGCACCATTGTCAAGAACGGGCAAGATGCCCATTCCACAAGAGATGAATTTTCTTGTGGAACAGGCATCTTGCCTGTTCCTAAACAACTAATTGAGAATGGTGCCACATCTGAGTTGGATCTGAAATCGTTGGACGTTGGGGCAGGAAACGAGTTAGTAACGGATGATTTGTCGGTTTCTAACCGTTCCCTTGTCTCCCCTTCTTTTCGTATCCCAGTTCCTCTTGCTCTCGATGCCCCCTCTCGACGTGGTTTGCTACTGAATAACCCGCACAATCCTACGGGTTTGCTGTTTGCTAGGGAGGCGATTTTGCCTTATGTGAAGCAGTTAGGTATGGTGGTGGTGGATGAGGCCTTTATGGACTTTCTACCCCCTTCTGAGCAGGAAACTTTGATCGATGCTGTTGAGGAGTTTCCGAATTTGGTGATTTTACGATCGCTCACTAAATTCTATTCTCTGCCGGGACTGCGGTTGGGCTGCGCGATCGCCCATCCCGATATTCTGCGCCGCTGGCAGTTACTGCGCGATCCTTGGCCTGTGAATGCTTTGGCTGCTGCTGCTGCTGCTGCTGTGGTGCGAGATACTGTTTTTGAGCAGCAAACCTGGGATTGGCTGCCTGTTGCTCGCCGAGAGCTATTTGAGGGTTTGGCTAATTTACCGGGTTTGCAGCCAATTGCCGGGGCGGCTAATTTCTTGTTGGTTGAGTCGTCCATGTCGGTTTCTTCGATTCAAAAAAGTCTCTTGGAACGACACCGGATTTTGATTCGGGATTGTTTAAGTTTTCCTGAGTTGGGCGATCGGTTTTTTCGGGTGGCTGTGCGCTCCAGGGCGGACAATCTGCGGTTGATTGCTGGACTTTCCGAAGTTATTCGTTAGCTGACTTTTGACTGTTGACTGTTGACAGTTGACTGTTGTCAGTTGACTGTTGACAGTTGACAACCAATAAAAGTTAACAAACCGATTTTATTGGTCGTTTGAGCGGACATCCCCAAGAAACCCGGTTTCTATGATATAGCAATCCTTGCAGGAGTCGTAAACTTTTGACCCCACCCCAACCCTCCCCTTATAAAGGGGAGGGAGTAAGAAATTCACAAATGATGCGAGGATGGCTAAAAATCTTGGGTTTTGCAGCGAAGTATCTAGGAAGAAACCGGGTTTCTGACCCCGCGCGCAGATCCTCCTAAACTACTAACTAATGACTACTAACTAATGACTAATGACTAATGACTAATGACTACTGACTAATGACTACTGACTACTGACTACTGACTTCTTTATTTATGCTTGACTATGATTTAGTGATTATTGGTGGAACTCCGGCCGGACGTTATGCTGCTTTGACTGCAACTAATTTCCCGGCTCGCGTTGCTTTGGTGGAACCCCTAAGTAATTCCCAAGATTTGCCGACTGGAGGGAAAGAGTCGATCGACCTTGGTTTGAGATACAGCCAAACTTTGAGGGAGGCTGCTCGTTTTGCCCAGCAGATCAGCCGCCAGCAGTTGGGGGTGCGTTGGGAAGTCGCCAATTCCTCCATGCCACTCAAATTGCGCTTTGACGGGGTTCTCAAGTGGGCAGATGATGTTGTTTCTAATTTGTCAGAAATTGATTCTCTCGGCGTTTTAGCTGCTCGCGGGGTCGATGTTATTTTTGGCAGTGGCGAGTTTGTGGCGAAACCGGATTTGGCTTTTGTTGTCGGCGGTAGGAAATTGCGATCGCTCTGTTATTTGCTAGCTTGTCCAACTCTGCCGGCGATTCCCAATATTGAAGGACTTTCGTCTGCTGGCTTTTTTACTTCGGAAACTGTCGGGGAATTAGCCAAACTTCCAGAGTTGCCTAAAAGTTTGGCTGTAATCGGTGCCGATCCCAGCGGTGTCGAAGTGGCTCAAACTTTTGCTCGCCTAGGGGTTGCTGTCACTTTGGTGGTGAAAAGTTCGCACATTTTGGCTAAAGAAGACCGGGAGGCGGCTGGTTTGGTGCAAGCTGGAATGGAAGCTGAAGGAGTGCGGATTCTTACTGCTACTGAGGTGACTCAAGCTAGGGTGATTGAGGGTAAAAAGTGGATTCAAGCTGGGCCAAGGGCTATCGAAGCTGAGGAGATTTTTCTGGCTGCAGGTAGAGGACACAATTTTTCATCGTTAAATCTCGAAGCGGCTAAGGTTAAATTCAGCGATCGGGGGGTGATTTTAAATGAAAAGCTGCAAACAACTAATCATCGCATTTACGCGATCGGCGATGTTGCTGGGGGTTATCCGTTCCCTCACATCGCTAATTACGAAGCTGCGGTTGCTGTGAAAAATGCTTTGTTTTTGCCAATGTTTCAAATAGATTATCGTGGGATTCCTTGGGCTATTTTTTCCGATCCACAGTTGGCGAGGGTTGGCTTGACTGAAGCGCAAGCAAGGCGCCGTTTTGGAGACGATCTGATTGTTTGTCGGGAATATTTCAAGAATGTTGAAAGAGCTCAAATGTCCGGGGATACAACTGGTTTTTGTAAGATTGTCGGGCGTCGCAACGGGGAGATGTTGGGAGCGAGTATTGTCGGGCCGCAAGCTGCTGAGTTGATTCACACGATCGCTTTGGCTGTGCGTCACGGGATGAAGGTTGAGGCGATCGCCCAACTTCCTTATATTTGGTCGAGTTTTTCGGCAATTAACGGTCAAACTGCTGCCGTTTGGGAGTCGCAGCGCTTGGGTCGCAATACTTTTTCGCGCAATTTATGGGAGAATTTGTTTCACTGGCGCAGGTATTGGAAGTGAAAAAATCAAAGGGGTAATTGGTAATTGGTAATTGTAAGTATGTGAGTGGCCAAATATAATTGACTTGGGCTAGTTCCATAGTCTGCTCCTGAATTTTGGCATTTAATACCTGATTCACTTATTAGAGTGGGCAGCTTGTTGTGGCAGTTGGAGAAATAATTCGGCGGGCGCTCCCATGAATCCCAATTTATCCCTAATCTGACACACCAACTCAATTTCCTCTGCTTCCCGCTTTAAATTCCGATCCACCCGAATTGTACTAATGACATTAAATTATGATGTAAACTAGAGATTAGTTTTTATAGGCGATCGCATTCAAGCATCGGTTTTAAAAATGCTCTTAAGTACCTGATTAGCCTCTTAAATTCCTCTTCTATCAACGGCTGTCGTTCAATCAGCTTTAGCCTTCTTCATCTTCTACTTAGTATTAACTCAACTATAAACAGCTCTTACATAAACAATTCAAGTATTGTTTTAAACTCTTGCTTTCATAACTATCTCTCCCCAATATATTAAGAAAAATGTAATTCACTGAATACTAAAGCAGAGCGAGCGAAAATAGTAGATAGTAACTCTCAGAAGCTTCAGACTTGACAGAAGCAGTAGGAATACGTAGATATGGCTAACATCACAAATTTTTTTCTAGGATATCACATAAACGAGCAAATATACGCAGGCAATCGAACTCTAGTTTATCGGGGTATTCGCTCTTGTGATCAGCAACCCGTCGCGATCAAATTACTGCGAAATGACTTTCCCAGCTTCAACGAACTGGTTCACTTCCGCAACCAATACGTAATTGCTAAAAACTTAAATATCCCCGGCACTGTCAAGGCATACAGCCTGGAGAGCTATCATAACCGCTATGCTCTGGTGATGGAAGACTTTGGCGGAATTTCCTTATGTAGCTACCTTGCTAGTCTAGCATCCGATAGCAACGAAACCCTAGAAGGCTTGCCAGTTAACGATTTTTTTCCTATGGCGATTCAAATTGCCAACGCCCTTGACGGCCTTCATCGCCACCACGTCATCCATAAAGACCTCAAGCCCGCCAACATTCTAATTAACCCCACCAGTAAAGAAGTCAAGCTGATTGATTTGAGCATCGCTTCCCTGCTGCCGCGCGAAACCCAAGAAATTCAAAATCCCAATGTCCTCGAAGGCACTTTACCTTACATATCTCCCGAACAAACTGGGCGAATGAACCGAGGCATTGATTACCGCACAGATTTCTACTCTCTGGGAGTCACATTCTACGAATTACTAACAGGAAAGTTACCCTTCCAAACAGACGATCCAATGGATTTGGTACACTGCCACCTGGCAAAGCAACCTATTCCCGTCCATGAACTCAACCCAGCAGTTCCTCCGGTACTGTCTGAGATAGTGGGTAAACTGATGGCGAAGAATGCAGAAGAGCGCTATCAGAGTGCCAGCGGACTCAAGTATGACTTAGAAACTTGTTGGCAGCAGTGGAGAGAAAAGGGAGAGATTGCATCCTTTAAATTAGGACAACGAGATTTGTGCGATCGCTTCATAATCCCAGAAAAGTTGTACGGTAGAGAAAGCGAAGTATTCTCCCTGCTATCGGCCTTCGAGCGCGTCAGTGCCGGAAGCACCGAAATGATGCTCGTTGCCGGTTTCTCAGGCATTGGCAAAACCGCTGTCGTTAACGAAGTTCACAAACCAATTGTGAGACAGCGAGGCTACTTTATTAAAGGAAAATTCGACCAATTTCAACGCACCCTTCCCTTTACAGTATTTGTCCAAGCTTTTCGCGGTTTAATGGGACAACTGCTATCGGAAACCGATGCTAAAGTAGAACAATGGAAGTTGGATATTTTGGCTGCTTTGGGCGAGAATGCTCAGGTAATCGTTGAAGTCATTCCTGAACTAGAACGTATTATCGGACAGCAAGCGCCAGTCCCCGAACTTTCGGGAAGTGCTGGGCAAAATCGCTTCAATTTGTTGTTTGAAAAATTCATTCAAGTCTTCACAACAAAAGACCATCCTGTAGTGCTTTTCTTGGACGATTTGCAATGGGCTGACTCAGCATCGTTAAAATTAATTCAACTGCTGATGAGCGACGTTGATAACCGCTATCTCTTTTTAATTGGAGCTTATCGGGATAACGAAGTTTTTCCAGCACATCCATTGATGCTGACGTTAGCAGAGATTCAAAAAACTGAAGCAAAGGTGAATACTATTACCTTAGCACCACTTGATAGAGCCGACGTAAATTGTTTAGTTGCCGATACTCTAGCTTGTTCTACAGCGTTGGCTCAGCCTTTGACAGAACTCGTTTATCAGAAAACCCAAGGCAATCCATTTTTCAGCACACAATTCCTCAAATCTTTGCAGGAAGATGGGCTTATTGAATTTAATTTTGAATCTCGGTATTGGCAGTGCGATATTGCCCGAGTGCGAACCTTGGCACTAACAGATGATGTTGTAGAATTTATGGCACTTCAGTTGCGAAAGTTGCCAGCCCAGACACAGGAAGTTTTAAAGTTAGCTGCTTGTATTGGCAATCAGTTCGATTTGGCGACGTTAGCAATTGTTGATGAAAATTCGCCAACAGAAACCGCATCGGCTTTATGGAAAGCACTACAAGACGGGCTAATTTTACCCATTAGCGAAGTTTATAAGTTTTATCAACCAGAGGGAAATAGCGCATCGGTAATCGCTAAGGAAAAGAAATCTGACCAATTACTAATTACCCATGACCAATTACCCAAATATAATTTTTTACACGATCGCGTTCAACAAGCAGCCTATTCCCTCATTCCTGAAGACCAAAAGCGTTCTACTCACTTAAAAATTGGTCAACTGTTATTAAAGAATACGCCAGAAGCCGATCGAGAAGAAAGAATTTTTGATATTGTCAATCACTTAAATGTGGGAGTTGAGCTAATTACCCAGGAGGCAGAACGGGAACAATTAGCACGATTGAATCTGGTTGCTGGAAAGAAAGCCAAAGCTGCTACCGCTTATGCTGCTGCGGTTGAAGATTTCAAGGTTGGCCAGGAATTACTGACAGAAAATAGTTGGCATAGTCAATACGAACTAACATTAGCGCTGTATACCGAAGCAGCAGAAGCGGCATATCTGTGCGGTGACTTTGAGCGGATGGAAGAATTGGCATCAGTCGTGGAAAGCTGTGCCAAAATGCTACTGGACAAAGTGAAAGTATATGAAGTCCAGATGCAAGCTTGTATGGCGCAAAATAAGTTACAGGAAGCGCTGAATACAGGACTACAAGTTTTAAAACTGTTGGGGGTAGAGTTTCCCTCGGAGCCAAATCCGTCGGATATTGGGCAGGCATTAGGCGAAACTGCGGCAATTTTGAATGAGAAGCGAATTGAGGATTTAATCGATCTTCCTCTGATGACAGCTCCTCAACAACTAGCAACTATAACGATTCTGTCAAGCCTATTTTCTCCTGCCTACGTAGCGTTGCCGCCA
Source organism: Microcoleus sp. B6-A1 (assembly GCF_036705085.1). NCBI lineage: Bacteria > Bacillati > Cyanobacteriota > Cyanophyceae > Oscillatoriales > Microcoleaceae > Microcoleus > Microcoleus sp. B6-A1. The sequence goes on along the minus strand of NZ_JAUBTU010000015.1, from coordinate 74,353 downwards.
CTCGTGCCTTTGGTAGTTTGCAAACAGGTCAATTTATCTGTCCAATATGGCAATGCTTCTTTGTCTCCCTATGCTTTTGCCATATATAGTTTTCTTCTCTGTGGGATGGGAGATATTGATCGGGGCTATCAATTAGGTGAACTTGCTTTACGTCTAGTGTCAAAATTAAATGCCAAAGAAATCCAAGCGAAGACATCCGCAATGGTGCATTCTGGTATTCAACCTTGGAAAGAACACCTCAGAAATACCTTACAACCTTTGCTGTCAGATTATTTTTGTGGGCTGGAAACTGGAGAGTTAGAATTTGCTGGCTATGCTATCTATGAATACAGTTATTATTCGTATTTTATTGGCAGGCAGCTAACCCAACTCGAACGAGAGATAGCAAGCTACGCAGATGCCGTTAGTAAAATTCACCAGGACACAGCACTTTCTTATCAAAAAATTTGTTGGCAAGCCGTTTTGAACTTGATAGGAAGATCGCAAAACCCATGCCTTTTAAAGGGAGAAGCCTACGACGAAGAGACAATGCTGCAACTATATCAGCGAACCAATAACTACCTGGGCATTCATTACTTATACTTGCACAAACTTGTGCTTTGTTATCTGTTGGATAATTACCCGGAAGCCTTTAAAAATATGGCTCAAATAGAAAGTTATTTGAGCGCCGCTTCAGGGCAGATAAGTGTTGCAATCTTCTATTTATACGATTCTCTAGTGAGATTGGCGGTTTATTCTGAGACTCCAGAGTCCGAACAACAGGAACTTCTCGACAGAGTACAAGCTAATCAAGAAAAAATGCTGAAATGGGCGCATCATGCCCCCATGAATCATCTGCATAAATTCTATCTAGTTGAGGCAGAACAGCATCGGGTTTTAAACCAAAAAATAGAAGCGGTCGAGATGTACGACAAGGCTATTGCCCTCGCCCAAGAAAACGAGTACATCAACGAAGAAGCAGTTGCTCACGAACTCGCTGCAAAATTCTACTTAGAATGGGGCAAACAAAAACTGGCAAAACCCTATTTAATTGATGCTTACTATGCTTACGCAAAGTGGGGAGCCAAAGCAAAGATTGACCATCTAGAACAGCGCTACCCCGAATTGCTTGCTGTGATCCTGCAACAGGAGCGAACTCGCCAGAATCCGACCGAAACAACTCACACCTCCAGCAGTGAATCATCTCTATCTAACACGAATAGAACAATTATCGGTAGCACCAGCAGTTTGGAGTTAGTAGATTTGCCGACAGTGATCAAAGCTTTTCAAGCTCTTTCCAGTGAAATAGAACTAGAGCAATTGTTAACTACTTTGATGCAAGTAGTAGTGCAAAATGCCGGAGCACAAACCGGAGCATTAATTTTGGAGGAAGGTGGAAAGTGGAGAGTTGCCGTACACTGTACAAATCGCCAAGATTGTGACTTGCAATCACTTCTAGTTGAAGAAAGCAAAGCAATTCCTCTGAACATCATTAACTACGTCAAACGTACAAAAGAAATCCTGGTATTCGATCGTGCCAGCACTCAAACCACCTGGGCTGGCGATCCTTACATCATTGAGCACCAACCCAAGAGCGTATTATGCACTCCGATTCTCCATCAAGGCAAAGTAATGGGGATTCTGTATCTAGAGAATAATCTCACAACGGGGGCGTTTACGCGCGATCGCGTCGCCATCCTCAATATCCTGTGTTCCCAAGCAGCAATTTCCTTACAAAACGCCCGACTGTATCAGCAATCCCAGGAATATGCCCAAAAACTAGAACAGTCTCTCCACGATCTCAAACAGATGCAGTTGCAATTGGTACAGGGTGAAAAAATGTCTGCTCTCGGAAATTTAGTCGCAGGTGTAGCCCACGAAATTAACAATCCCGTAGGCTTTATCGCCGGCAACTTACAGCCAGCTCAAGAATACGTGGGGGATTTATTCAATTTGATTGATTTGTATCAAGAAAAATTTCCCAATCCGGGAGTGGAAATTGAAGCCGAAATAGAGGATATGGACTTGGAGTATTTGCGAGAAGATTTGCCCAAATTGATTGGCTCGATGAAGGAGGGAGTCGATCGCATCCGCAATATCAGTACGAGTTTGAGAACGTTTTCCAGGGCTGATAGCGATCGACCAGTTTCTTTCAATATTCACGACGGACTCGAAAGCACTCTGCTAATTCTCAAGCACCGTTTAAAAGCCAGCGAGTTCCGCCCTGCCATTGCAGTTGTGAAAGACTATGGTAACTTGCCCCTCGTAAAATGCTTTCCCGGACAGTTAAACCAGGTATTTATGAATGTGCTGGCTAATGCGATTGACGCTCTGGAGGAGTCCAATAAGGGGCGGAGTTTTAGTGAAATTAAAGCTCTACCTAATCAAATCACGGTTCAAACTGCTCTGAGCGAATCCAACAATCAGGTTTTGATTCGCATTAAGGATAATGGAGTGGGGATGTCGGCAGAAGTCAAGGAAAACATCTTTAACCACTTATTCACTACCAAGTCGGTGGGTCAAGGAACTGGATTAGGATTGTCTATAGCCCACCAAATTGTTGTGGAAAAACATGGAGGTACATTAGTAGTCAATTCTTCCCTCGGTCAGGGTTCGGAGTTTGTGATTTGTATTCCGGCGTGAGCATTTCGTAGTAGGGCTTTAGCGCAATTAGCGCCGCCTCGCAATTACAGGCTACGTTATTAGAAGAAACAGGAAACTGGGCACGGGGAACGAGCAACAGGCTAGGGGTTTTCGTGCTAGGAACTAGCGACTATGGACTAGGGAAACAAAGAATCTAGACTAATTCCCCCATCCTCACCGAAATGAAAGCAGCTATCATGCTACGGAGATTGTGGAGTTAAATTTCATAATATAATCAGGTGCGCGCACCCTAGGTTAATAAGGTGCGCGCTTGACGCTGAGATGTACGGAGAGGGTTGGATTTGAACCCACGTTAGAGTTGCCTTTAAAATAGATTTCGAGGCAATTTTAGAAATACTTTTGTCTTGACCGATCGCCCACAGAAGGGGTGGAGTGAAAGCAAAAAGTGGTATACAAGAGTGGTTTGTATACCACTTTCGTATACCACTGCCGATAAATTGCAGAGATGGCTAAAAAAGGTGATAACCTCAAAGCCTTGTGTAGTAAGGGATGTACGGAGAGGGTGGGATTTGAACCCACGTTAGAGTTACCCCTAAAGTAGATTTCGAGTCTACCGCATTCAACCGCTCTGCCACCTCTCCAATTGATTTGAGATGTGAGCTAAAAGTATATTACCGCACAGTGCGCCACATTGTAAATCTTTATAAAAAAGAAGTTTGATTTTCTTCTGATTCCAGAGTGGTCTTAAATCCCCCAGCAGGAGTCCACTGGAGGGCTCCGTCGCGCCCTGTCCAGAATATTTGGGTTTTGCTTTGGCGCAGTTGGGCGGCGGTTTCTGGGTCGATTTCGTTAGCAGATGCGATCGCCACTTGCGGCCCAACTGCGCCCAATAACTCGGCAGTCAAGGTTTTTCCCGACCACCACAGCACTTGAGCCGGCTTCAAGGTTCCCGTTGCTGCCAATTTTTTTTGCGCTTCCGGTGTCATTTCACCGACGAGCAACCAAGTTCGATTTCCCACCAGGAATTCTACCACCGGAATCTCCGCATTCACCAACTGCAACCGCGTCGAACCCAGATCAACTGTACTGTTAGTTTCTAAAGGAAAGTAAACGCCTTGGCGAGATTGCACAGCCGTTATAAATTCCTGATTGCTGCCACGGTGAATTTGTTTCGGAGCATTATTATCATAAAATGTTTTAATTGGCAAGCGTTCTAGTAATTTTCCCCAACCACTGCTCAAACCTAAATGACCGTGAGTGGCGATCGCAAAATTCACAGAATTAACTCCTTGCTTCTGCAAAAAAGGCAACACTGTAAACCTTACGGTATTTTCATCACCGCTATTAATTAGCGCCACTTTTCCCCGATCTTGAATTACTAACACTGGTTCGCCAGATGTCGCCAGCAAAGTAACTTGAAATAAAGATGATTGAACGTGCCAAGCTGGCAAAACTATGATACTTATTCCCGCCACCAGCGCCAGCGGTAAAATCCAAGCAGATGAAAAACTCGGCAGCGCAATAACTCTACTTTTCCCCTTCTTCCCTTTCCCCTTTTCCTGATTTTTTCCTCGGACTGCTTCCGGCTTCCGTCTTTGTTCTTCCTTCCTCCTTCTATCCGTTACCTCCTGTACCTTGCTCGTTGCCGAACTTCCCCCGATCCAAACCCAGCAAATTAAACTGTAAAGCGCGATTAGCTGAAACACCGATACTTGACCGACAGCTACCGAATTACCTGGTAATTGCGAGAAATATTGGGCGATCGCAATTAACCCCTTTGCCGGATAGTCCAGCAGTTGTGCTAAAACACTGCCAGCCGGCGGAAAAATCAATCCAGCTAAAGCGCTAACCATCCCCCCAATACTCAAAATCCACAGCAAAGGAGCCGCAATAATATTAACTAAAATGCTGTAAGGTGATACCACGCTAAAAACGTAAAGTAGCAGCGGTAGCACCCAAACTGAAGCGGCGATCGGAACCACAACAATCGAAGCGATCGCGGGCGGCATCCAGTCCAATTTTGCCATCAATGGCGGCGTTGTCACGATTAACCCCAAAGTTGCCAAAAAACTCAGTTGGAAACCTAAATCCCAAATCCACAAAGGGTTAACCAGCAGTAAAATAGTAGCAGCGATTAACAGCAATCCCAGCGGCTTAACTTGGCGGTTCAGCACCAAAGCAAATAATGTTCCAAATCCCATTAAAGCGGCGCGGCATACTGAAGCTTCAAAGCCGGTTAATCCCACAAGCAAAAATAAAGCACCGACGCCAAAGCTAAATTGTAATTGTTTGGAAAAACGCCTGGTTAAAGCTAGAACTAAAGCCAAAACCATCGAAACTTGAGTGCCGGAAGCTGCGATCGCGTGGGCTAATCCAGCCTGGACAAAAGAGTCACGGATGTTGTAAGGTAAATCTACTGCTTGTTTGCCGAGGGCGATCGCACTGATCAAGGGCCCTTCGGGAACATTTAACTGCGATAGTTGCGATCGCACGATCCGCTGCCGCATCGCTTGAATTTTCGATGGCTGCATCCCGCTTGGTTCCAAGAAAGCAGCCGTTTGGCTGTTAACTCGATTTACATCCGCGATCGCCTTTTCTCTCCTCCAGTCAATTTGACGGCCTTTGAGTCCGACAAAAGCTCCTTCTCTGGCTAAATATGTTTGAAAATCAAAAGCCCCCGGATTCGACGGTGGCTGCGGTTTGTACAAGGAACCCACAACTGCGATCGTATTGTCGGCGTACAAACCCGTTGTTTGCAACAGCGGCACTGTAACGTAGAGTTTACCGGATACTGGGCGGTTTACGACTGCTCCTCCCTCGCCGCCGTTGATTTCGCTAACTAAATCTGTTTCTAGCCAAAATTGCGATCGACCCGATCGAGTCAATCGAGGTGTACTGACAACTCTACCGCGAACTGTCACTGCCACTTCTTGAGTGTTTCCAACCGCCGGAATCAGTTTGCTGATGTCATCTATTGCTGGTTGGGGCGATCGAACTGCAAAATAAACGCTAGCTAGAAATGCCACCAAACCCGCAACTGCCCACACCCATTTCCCTCGCGGCAGGATCTCCAACAAACTCAACTCTTCCCTCGCATCTAAGGGTGCTTCAAGAGCATTTTCTTTTTGTCTGCTGCGTCTTTTCTTAGTAACTTTGACAGAATTTTTAGTATATTTTCGCAACAATTTCGGCAGGGCGATCGCTACCGCTATTCCCAAAGCAAGTATCGCGTATCTACCCCAAGAAACCGCTGTAGAAATCAATCCCAAAATGTAGGAAAGACAGAAAATGACACCCGTTGCTTGATTCATTAATTAGCAAGTAATTAGCAATTTTTACTGTCCAAAGTAGAGTTGGTTTCAGTCCAGAACACATAATATCAATTCCGGTTATATCGGAATGATTTAACCACAGAGAACGCAGAGAACGCAGAGGAAGAGAAGAGAGAGAGACGAATAATGCCGATGAAGAGAGGATTTCATATAACCTCTGTATGTAGGGTACACATTGCGACCCTACATATACTACCACTGCCTGATAAGTCTTCTTCTAAATAGACAGCCCCAATTTTAAACCGAAAGCCGCGTGCAGCACCATAAGTGCAAGGGCCGTCGTGCCTAAATAAGCGTGAACCGCGCGCAGTGCTAGCTTATTGCCCCCAAAACCCGTTAGCGAAATCAAGCTGCCAATAGCCAGCAAAACCAGCACTGCCGAACCCGTCCAAAAATGCGGACTTTCCATGACTGGCTGGTGCTGCATCACCAGCGACAGCAAGCCGCCTGTATAGCCCAAAGCTAGAAACAGAAACATCCACGGTGCAAGCTTGCGGTGATCCGAGCGACTTTTGAGTGCGACATCTTTATCGGTGGCCAAACGTCCCTGCCATCCCGTATACCCGACAAAACTGCCCATCGCCACTACCACGATCCCCATCATTACAGGGTGTCCCCAATGGGTAATTGGTTCGGGAATTCCTAGACTGCGAAATTGACTGGCGATGGGTTCTAGTAGTTCGCTTAAATTTACCATTTGATACTGACTCCAAACTTGGCGATAAATATTTTCGGACTAATCATTAAAATATTATAAAATATTAGTGTAGCAAGTGCGATCGTGCACTTCAAAGAGCCGTTTAACCTAACAGCCCAACATTGGCCAAAAGCCTAGATATACGCAAAACTTAGCCGGCTTGGGCCGGCTGTGAGATGTTTTACAGCAGTGATGCTGCTTCAAGTTAATTATTAGCCTGATAGGCTAAATCTAAGAGCAAAAATAAACGCCATTCGCCCGCACATCACACCCGGTGGGCTGCCTTTTGCCCAATCTTCACAGCCTCATCCTCACTCTGGATGTTAAATTATACCTGCCTGCTTAAAGTTAATTTCAATTCCTTGACTTGTGAATGCCAAAGGGAGAAATTAACATCGCAGCCGACGAGCCGTCACACTTCTACATTTTGCTAATCGTTCTCAAGGGAGAATCAACTGCTGAAAAAAAACTAGAGGTTCCAAGTTTGAGACTTCTGGCATCAAGTATGCCGTCTGCCCAGGCTCACTTCGATCGACTGATCGCTAAACTGTCTCAAGGCACCCTGATAGGACCCTTGGCTGTTGAGCAGCCATCGCTGTGCACCTAAATGAACCCTCTCAACTAACTAGCTGGGGATTCGGTTTTAGCAGACAAGCAGTGACTTTCTTGCGTCGCCTTCCTCGGAACCGTGCAATCGCTACACTCACTGCGCCGTCGCTAAAGTAGCTTCCGAAGGTTGGATTTGATACTTTACGAGATTTGCCAGTTCTTGTAACTGATTAATCGCTTCTGCACCTTCTAGTTTCATCAGTTCGCGGTCGTCCCGCATCTCAGTCCAAGTGATACCGTAATCTGACACTAAAAATCGAATCAGATGGTTGTCCGTCAAACTGACCATAAATGAGGCACTGTTCATCTGACCCCCGCAAGTGTAGCAGGACGCCAGATAACCCCGATGCTCTAGCACGATCGCTAAAGCTTGGAGGTTCATTACCAAATCTTGAACGAATTTACGGTGTTGTTCTGCAAGTCTCAGAAACACAGTTCTCCTCCTATCACCACACCGTGTATTTTACATCCCATTTAATAATTTCTTAATAAGTGGGTCTTTAGGTGCTGGTTCAGTATACGTTTAGTATGCTCAAAAAAAATCGGATTAGCGACCTCTTCAGCCTACCTATACTACATTAACCGAGTTGTGCTCGAAACGCAGTATCAGCAGCGACATTCAGCCAAAACAGGCTATCGCGGGGGACTCCAGCCGGAAAATTTGCCTGCTGTCAGGGCTGATTCAGCCGTCGCAGAGCCCAAAGATACAAATAACTAATGATAGTAATGAAATTAGTTAAGTAGAAGAGTTCAATCACCCTGGGGATACTCCTCCCAAAGCGTCGTGGTCTGCCGCAAGCTCCGAAAATCGCCATTCCCCAAAATCAAGTGATCCAGTAGCGGAATCGACAAAAACTGCGCTCCCGCCAGCAACTGTCGCGTTAAAGCAATATCCTCCGGGCTTGGTTCCACAATCCCGGAGGGGTGATTGTGCGAGATAATCGCCCGCGTCGCCCCCTGGCGGATCACCTCGCGAAAAATATCCCGTGGGTGAGCCAAAGTTTCCGTTGCTGTGCCGATCGTAATTACCTGAGTACCCAGCAGCCGATTTTTCACATCTAGCAGCACCACAGCAAAACGTTCCTGAGACTGCCACATCAAATCCTGACTCAGGGCATCAGCCGCCGCTTGCGGAGAGTCAACCACCGCCATTTCCGGTGGCCGCGACTGAAATACCCGCTTCCCCAACTCCACAGCAGCCAAAATCGAAGTCGCCTTAGCAGGGCCAATCCCGTGAATCTGCGTCAACTCCTGAACGCTAATAGTGCGTAGCACAGCCAGAGGATCACGGGAATGCAAACTCAACTGATTTAAAATATACTGTCCGAGCCCGACGGCGGAAAGTTTGCCTTTTCCCTGACCAGTACCCAAGAGAATCGCAATCAATTCCGCAGTCGCCAAACTTTTCGGGCCACCCGCCATCAGCCGTTCCCGTGGCCGTTCACTCGTTGGCAAATCGACAATTCTCAAGCTGTAAGTCATAGCTGCATCCGCACCGCAAGCTCAACAATTAGACAAGTTTAGCCGATCGATTTGCGTTCTTCAATTCGTACAATCACCGAAAAAAGCCTTCATTATTAACCGAGGATTTTGGCAGATCAAATCTAACCCAGCGTTTCACAAGCGATCGAGTCTTGATCTCGATCGAGCTTAAACGGATCGCCCGGATATGCCTCTAACACTCGCTGCGCTTCAGCTTGAGTCGCAAAGTCAGAACAGTTGCAATCCGAGTTAACGCAACTCGGAAAATCGGCACTTTTAACCTTCTGCTTAGAAGACTCATAAATAACTTTCTTGGTATCTTCCTTTGGCTGCTGTGCATCAATAGCAATCTCTGCGGTTCGCTCAACAGATTTGACTGAAGATGGCAATTTGCGATCGGGCCCTAGTTTGGCAAGTGCAGGTGCGGCAGGAGAAATTGCAGGTTTCGGTGTTGGTGTCGGCGTTTTCACAGTCTCCGGCTTGGGTGTCGGCACTGCCGAAAGCGGTGATGGCTTAGCGGTTTGAGATGATTCTAGCCGATCGGTTGGGGCCGGAGGCGCCACTGAAACTTCCTGAGACGGATTGGGTGCGGTGACGCCAACAAGTACAAACGAAGCCGCCATCAACCCGCCGTACATCGCGGCCGATCGCTTGCGGGTTGGTGCACCCATTTCGGATTAACAATACCCAGAAATAAGGCAGGTATCGACAAGAGAAAGCTTAAGACGAAAAAATTAAACATCGCGACTTTATACCCGTAAAAAATAGAAGTAATCCAGGACGCAGAAACCGGGTTTATTTTACCCAAATACGAGGTGAAGCACGAAGGATATCTGTTTAAACAACCCGATTTCTTTAATCCCTGTGCCTAACTCCTGAGAAGTTAACTTCCTTATTTATCTGCTGGCAAACTCACAAATCCCTAGGATTTACGAAGTAAACTCGAATCTTGGACACCCGACCCTGGTGCAACCGGGTTTCAGAGTGTATTTCTTCTTACTAAACCCACGATTTTTTCCTACAGTTCGCGATCGCACTCCGACGCCTATAAACCGGGGTTTTTAATTGCAGTAAATGAGTATAACCAAGTATTTTTCTTAAAAAACTACGTTTCTCGCCCCAACCGGGCGTAAGTCCTGGTAAAATTCTTTGTAATGCTGCCAAAAAAGTGAGAAGCATACCCAGCTACGTTCAGCGCAAAGGTGCGCTTACCCTAAATTCTGGCCATTCAGTTGAGGCCAGCAGCCCCGATGAAACTGGTTGTGGCGCATTAGGTGCTGTAACCCCAAGCAAAACGAACGAAACTGCCATCAAGCCGCCGTACAAGGCAGCCGATCGCCTGCGAGTTCCCAGTCCCACCCATTGAGGATTTAGCAGACCCAGACAAAAAGCCGGTGTGGAAAACATGAAAGTTAATACAAACAAGCTGGACATCACGCACCTCCGCCTAGCGAATTGCAGCGATTAATTACTTTTATCTCCAATTAATAGCTCACAAATCCGCTTAAAAAAGTTATCATTTAGAATTTATGACTTTGGACTTATTGCCTCTTATTAAGCAATAATAAAATTGGTTAAATCTCTAACTTTAGGTAGGTGTTAAAAAAAATAATAGCTTTCGAGAGAGCCAGAAAAGTCAGCTTAAAATAGAAACTAAATTCCTTACTCAAAATATGAAAGTCCGCTTTAACGTAGTGCGCCAAAATCAAAACGAGGCTCCCCGGGTTCACAGTTACACCTTAGATGTGGAAGAGAGCAATACCATCCTCGACTGCCTCAACAGCATCAAGTGGGAACACGACGGCACTTTAGCTTTTCGCAAAAATTGCCGCAATACAATTTGTGGCAGTTGTTCTATGCGAATTAACGGTCGCTCGGCATTAGCTTGCAAAGAAAATGTGGCCAGCGAACTGGCAAGACTGCAAAAAATAGCCCATTCCAGCTCAGCAGAAATGCCTACCGATTTCATCCCAGAAATCACCGTCGCCCCAATGGGAAATATGCCGGTCATTAAAGATTTGGTTGTTGACATGACCAGTTTTTGGGACAACCTAGAAGCAGTTGAACCATATATCAGCACCGCCTCGCGAGCAATTCCAGAACGCGAATTTCTGCAAACTCCAGAAGAGCGATCGAAACTCGACCAAACTGGCAACTGCATCCTCTGCGGCGCGTGCTATTCTGAGTGCAACGCCCGCGAAGTTAACCCGGAATTTGTCGGCCCCCACGCCCTCGCCAAAGCTTACCGCACGATCGCCGACTCCCGCGACAGCGAAACCGAAAATCGGCTAGAAAAATACAACGAAGGCACCGCAGGCGTCTGGGGATGCACCCGCTGTTATTACTGCAACTCGGTTTGTCCGATGGAAGTTGCGCCGATGGATCAAATTGGTAAGATTAAACAGGAGATTCTCGATCGCAAAGACGACCAAGCCAGTCGATCGATCCGCCACCGCAAAGTTTTAATCGATCTTGTCAAAGAAGGTGGCTGGATAGATGAGCGGAAATTTGGCATCGAAGTAGTAGGAAACTACTTCCGCGACGTTAAAGGTTTGCTGAGTCTGGGCCCGTTGGGTTTGAGAATGATCGCTCGCGGCAAGTTCCCGCTGTTTTTTGAGCCTTCAGAAGGTACCGAAACGGTGCGAAATCTGATCGAATCGGTTCAAAGTTTAGAAAAGTCAGCAGATTAGCGATCGGCTGTCCTTTTCCTGGTAAATTACAAGTTGTGCGATCGCAAAGCTTCCCAAAAATCATCACTCAAAACTCGAAACTTAAAACTTTTAAATGACTGCTCAAACTCCTCCATCTCCAAAACCGACAACCCCAAATACCCCAAAACCAGAACCAGCCTTTGGCTGGAATGCCTACGCCGAACAAATCAACGGACGATTTGCGATGGTGGGGTTCGTGGGACTTTTGCTGCTAGAATTCTTCACCCGTCAGGATTTTTTTACCTGGCTGGGTCTGCGTTAAATTAATCAAAATTAATTAAAAATGGAAGCTGAAAAATTATCTATATTTCAGCTTCCATTGGATTTTTAATAGTTATTGGAAATACACTTTATCAAATTATTAGAAGTAAAAAGTTATAACATTTATAGTGGCATACAAACATATGAATTTACCAAAGTCGATCGCAGTTGCTTGTAGTGCGATCGTCCTTGAATTATAGGGACACGGTATTGCCGTGCCCTGACTCCGAAGTTTAGTTCATATTCTGTTCGGTCGATGACCCCTAATACGGTAGGGGCGGGTTCACGAAAAATATCTGCCAATAATTGACAATCTCAAAAACCCGCCCTTTTAATCGTTCGAGCGGACATGATATCAAACTAATTTCCAGTTGTTTCACGGACGGTTAAACTGTACTTGCCTCTACCTTTTGGAGGCGGATCGTAAGCATTGACAATGACGCGATAGCGACCGTTCGCAGACAAGGTAACAGAAATCTCTGAATTGGAATTTTGCTGCGTTGCATCATCATTTTCTGCAAGTAGCTCGCCCTGGGAGTTGAAAATAGCGAGATAAGTATCAAACTCGGTACTTTCTACGGTAACAACCACTTTCTGACCCTGAGTCCCTTCAAAGGTATACTCATCGTACAAACTGCTGTCCGAGGGCAGTACAGAAGACTTAGCAGGGCTGAGTTCTCCGTTTTGCTCTAAAAGGACTTTAGATGAACCCGCATCAGGACTCGATCGAGGTTCTACACTTGGGCTCTGAGTTGGCGAACTTTGTGGTGATGGCGACGGGTTGGGGCTTGCTTGAGCTAAAACCGCCTTGCCAGCAGGCTTCGCATCAGTTAAATTTTGAGGAAATTCTGCTGAAATGAGGGTGGAACTACTGTTAGCAACTCCACCTAAATTGGAAACTGGCAGGGAGACAGTCGGCTTGCCAGAAAAAGTAGCTACCAGAGCAATTGGCGCGATCGCCCAAAATCTAACTTGACGCATGAATTACCTCGATTTGCAACGAAGAAGGAAGTTCGGCAACGGATTCTGTAACGGATTTAACGGATGGGACAAAGGAAGTGCGGCAACGATTCTGTACAAGATTTAACGGATGGAAGAAGGAAGTTCGGCAACGAGCACTGTACAAGATTTAATGGATGCAGGGAAGCAGGAAGCAGAATAATTCGACCAATTACCAATTCCCGATTACCCATTACCTTTTTCCCCATTTTCACCGGACTGTTAGAGTATAACGACCCCGGCCCGCAGCATCGTAAGCATTGACAATTACGCGATAGCGACCCGTAGCGGGCAAAGTAACGGTCAGAAACGCATTTTTAGTCGAATCGCTCCCATCGTCATTTTCTGCCACTAATCGGCCGTTAGGGCCAAAGATAGCCACATAGGGATCGAAATCTGTACTTTCGAGGGAAATGGCTACAGACTGACCCGATCGACCTTCAAAAGTATACTCTCGATACAGACTGTTGTCAGACGGCAATACTGGGCCGCCTGCGACTAAAGCGCCTTCTTCTTGCAAAATCGCCCGAGAAGGCGCGGTAGGAGCACTCGCTTTCAGTTCTAACGTATAAGCCCCTGACTGCTTAGCTTGGTAGGAATTTGCCACTAACGTGTAAGTCCCGTCTGCTGGCAGCCTGACTGTAATTCTGGCGTCTTTCCTGCCTGCGCCGTCATCGTCTTGCGCGATTTCGCGTTGGTTGGGCCCGAGCAAAATTAAATAAGGGTCAATTTCTTGACTTTTCATTTCTATTGTGATTTGCTGGCCCGCTTTTCCCTCAAACGAGTAGAGGTCAAAAAAGCTGTTGTCGGTGGGCAGAACGCTAGACTTCTCGGTGAGGATGCCGCTGACGGCGGGCCCGTTTAACGCAACTTTTTGAGGTGATTTGTTGCCACCAAAGGGCGATCGGGCTTGAGCCACGCGGGGAGCCCGCCCTTCTCGCACTGCTGTCAGGAAAGCGGGTAATTTGTCTGCGGAAATTGCAAAACCGATACCGATATTGCCACCGCCCCGGCCGCGAGTAAAAATAGAAGTATTGACGCCGATTAATTCTCCTGAACTGTTGAGCAGTGGGCCTCCTGAATTGCCGGGATTGATGGCGGCGTCGGTTTGAATTAAGCCCCGCTGCTGGTCGATGCGACTGACGATTCCGACTGTAAAAGTACCTTGAAATTGACCGAAGGGATTGCCGATCGCAAATGCTTGTTGCCCGACTTTCACCGAACCGGGACGGGCTAAAGGAATGGTGGGCAAATTGTTTTGATCGCGAATCTTCACCACGGCTAAGTCTAGACCTTCTTCGCCGAATCCAATGACATCGGCGACAAGTTTTCTGCCGTCTGACAAAATGATATTGACGGTACCGCCTGCCGAAACAACGTGGGCGTTAGTTAACACCATGCCGTCGGGGCTGATAATTGTGCCGCTGCCGTTAGATTTATCTGTATCAACCGTAACAACCGCCGGACTAGCCTTTTCGTAGACTCGAATATTGGTTTGTTCTTCGACATTTTGGGCGATCGCACCCTGGGAATGCACCGAGTTAAATTCCGTTAAATCTGTTGATTGCCGCACAGGGGATGTGGTAACAACCGCACTGGCGCTGGCTGCAACCCCAACCGTTAAAATTCCCGATACTGCTAAACTTAGAAGTTTGAAATTCATGGGGATCGATTTAGTATTTAGCGATCGGTAGCTAGGAATTAGGTTTTGTGGCTAACCGCTAACTACCTTCTCTAATTATTTTAGGACTTGCACCACGGTAGTGACATTCCTTACGCCGGTTCTCCAATTCGGGAATCTGAATCAGCAGCTAAATACTTAAAATTAGCTTGTCGTACCTCGGCATCCTCATTGCCGTAGAAAAAAGACAGCAAAGCAAAACGCTGGCCGCTAATCACCGGCGTCGCTTCATGCAGCAAAGAACACGAAAAAATAATCGCCGTGCCACAATCCCCTTTATAACCGTGCGGCGCGTACTCGGGAAACCGTAAAAATCCCCCCGTGTACTCTCCCACATTCAAGTTTAGCGTCATCGCAAACCTGCGGTGCACCGTAGCTTTGCTAGTGTTGTCGCGGTGCGGCAGAAAATAACCGCCGCTGTCAGCATCGTAACAGCCCACCAAATACCGCTCAAACCTGGTAATTGTAAACTGAAAAGCTTTCTCTACTTCCGGCCGCACCCGGCGCCAAATAATCGCACTCAATCGCTGCTGTAACTTCGGGTCTTCAATAAAGAAATCTCGGCGCTTCTTGAAAGTGTCGTCGTGCAGACCAACTGTTTTCCCGCCTATTTGCCTCATAAAGCCGGAAGGACTGCCACCGTGAGTTTTGTACATATCGATTAAACTGCGGCAAGATGCTTTGTCCAAAACGTTAGGAATTACCAACACCGGAGCGTGGCGAGTGGCTGCTCGGGCTTCCTCAATTGGGGGCAAAGTTTTGAGAAAATCTAATACTTGCTGGGCGTGTTGGTGCGGTTCGCCCATCGGCAAAATATTAATTACCTGAAGGTTTTCGTTGAGTACAAAAGTTTGGGGTGCATAGTGAACTCCGGCAACTCCATTTTCTTCGACATCTCGGAAAACACCGTACTGCTGGCTGACTTTTTTATCCAAGTCCCAGAAAAAGATGAATGATGGAGCAATTGTGGTTGGCCTGTTTTGTTCTTTGTCTGCTGGGTCAACGCTCACTCCGAACTGCGGTACTTGCAAGCTTTGGAATTCTTCTGAAAGCTCTTGAAAGCTTTTGAGGATAACTTGGATTTGTTCAAAAGCTGCGCTGGCAAAGAAAAACAGGACGACTCGCCGGCCGCCAACAGTCTGGAAATGAAATAAGGGGTTATTTGTAGAAGGAATGGAAAACCAGGGAGCCGGATCTCCTATTTCGAGTAATGGCATCTTGCTGATTTGAGATTTGGGATTTTATTTTTAGATTATTATGCTGTCGATTAGTTCCACAGATTCGGTATGTCAATCGATTTTAGATTTTAGATTTTAGATTTTAGGATCGCGAATTAAATAATTTACACTCTTGAAAGTGGGGAGTAGGGTTGGGCTTATAGCCCGCCCTTTCTGGACGGGCGGGACGCCCATCCCACAAGAACCATCACGCATTCTAAGTTATTGAATTTTCCTTCCTGAGATTAAAGAATTGAAGCATTGACCCCACGAATAAATTCGGGGACTCCTTTATCGGATACAGGTTTTTTATTGAGCCGTCCTGAGTCTGCTTTCGGAATGAATCCGGGGGCTTGTATCCTGGATGCTTGATTGTCAAAATAAATTTTAAAAAAAATTAGCTTTTATTTGTGTATATCTGCGTTTTTATGCGGTTTCACACTCGCAATTTACAGTCTTTTTAAGCAATAAGTCTAATATCTGAGAATAAGTAGATGGGCATCAATAAACGCAACTTATTTTTTTGCCTGCGGGTACGAGAAAAGTTTAGTTTCACCCATCTACTTAGTGTTTGCCTATTTGTCGAAACTGGGGGAATTATCCGGTTGGTCTTCCGGGTATTCTACAGGTCGATACTCCACGTAATCTGACGGCGGTGCTTCCACGTCGCGGTTGCTGGGGCGAGACCTCGATGATTCCGTAGGACGGGGTTTTTTGGTTCTCGGCGGCGTATCGGAACTGCGGTTTTCCGAAGCAGGGGGGCGACTGCTGCGGCTGCGGGTCGGTCTTTCTTCGGGGTTGTCTGAAACGTCCCAGTTGTCCGACTCTTGGGCAGGCGGGGCTTCTGGGCGAGAGGGACGTTTGCGCGAGGATCGATCGGGCGAGTCGGGCCGTCCGGTGTTAACGCTGCCGTTGCGATTCGAGGGGCGGCGGCGGGGTTCGTCGTCGTAGGCTTCCCGAGAGGAACGGTAGTCTTGGCTGCCTCTGATGCGGGGACGCGGCGGATAGTCTTCCTCTGGTTCTAGCTGTTCCATTTCGGCATCGTAGCCGTCGTAACCGTAGGCGTTGCTGACCGGTCGCTCTTCATCTACGTATTGGGCGCGACTTTTGGCTTGGGCTGTGGTCGCTCCTCGCAGCTTAATACTTTCTGCTGCAAAAAATATGGCGGAACCGGTGAGCAGAAATTGACCGAATGCCAGAATTGGGTCAAGCCGCCACCCCTGAAATAACAGAATACCGCCGCACAGCAAGCCGACTGCTGCAAAAAAAATATCGTGGTCTCGGGCTAGTTTGGGACGCCACGATCGCAGAAAATACAGTCCTGCCCCTGCTACTGCTAGGATAATCCCTAACAGGCTGCTCCAGTTCAATCCTAAATTGACCATTAGCCTATCTCCTATGTCTTTCCTATGTTAGCGAGTTAGATTTTACATCTATCATTAAGTCTGTCAGCCCGACTGTGCTTTCTGGGGCAGCGTCCGGTCAGGGTTTCAGCTTGGTAAGTGAGTATAATAATGAGTTTAACGGGAAAAAACCTCAGCTTGGCAGTCAACTGAAGGTTTTGCCTTGACAGTTGCTGGCAGCCGAGGTTTCTCGGATCGGGGAAATGCCCGACTTGTAGCCCACAATTGACTTGCAGCGCCGGACTTAGAAACCCGCTGACTTTTTAGGTGCGCTTGATTTTGTCTTTTTGGCTGATGAATATCAGGGCGATCGTTGCTGGAATCACTACTACCACCACGCCCACCAGCAGGCTGTACAAGAAGTTCGCGAGAGAAGGAGTCATAGATTCAAAGCCTTTGTTACAACAATTTGATTTTTATTAATTTTATACTTTCGATCGCACCTGTGAAACGGTTAAAATTCTGAAGGGCTGACTTAACAAAACTTAAAATTTCGAGATAAGACCCATGACTGGTATTACCGTTGCAAGTTGGATTCTGGGCTCTGTCCTAGTCGTGATGACCTTGCTGTTTATTTTTCGGATCGTCCTGACTTGGTATCCCGAGGTGAACCTGAGCAAGTTGCCGTTGAGTCTGATTGCTTGGCCGACGGAACCTTTTTTAGCCGTAACTAGAAAGATTGTACCGCCGATCGGCGGGGTGGACATTACGCCGATTATTTGGGTCGGTATCTGTAGCTTGCTGCGAGAAATGATTCTCGGTCAGCAAGGGCTACTGACAATGATGATGTAGAAGTTGGCGGTTGACTGTTGGCGGTTGACTGTTGACTGTTGGCGGTTCACTGCCAACTGCCAACTGCCAACTGACTAATGACTGTTTTGGTTCAAGAACTGTTCGACGAAATTCGTGTAAACTTCGCCGCTGAGAAACTCGGGGGAATCGAGGATTTTTTGGTGAAAGCCCAGGGTGGTAGGAACGCCAGTGATAGCACATTCCCGCAATGCCCGTTTCATCCTGCGGATGGCTGTCGGTCGATCGCGCCCCCATACAATTACTTTACCGATTAAAGAATCGTAGTAAGCGGGTATTTCGTAATCGGTGTAAACGTGAGAGTCCATCCGCACGCCAGGGCCACCGGGAGGCAAATAACCGCTGATTATGCCGGGGTGAGGCCGGAAATTGCGATCGGGGTCTTCGGCGTTGATGCGGCACTCGATGGCGTGGCCGTTGAGAACTACTTGGTTTTGCTTGATTTGCAGTTTTTCTCCTTGGGCGATGCGGATTTGTTCGGCTATCAAGTCGAGGCCTGTAATCATCTCGGTGACGGGATGTTCTACTTGGATGCGAGTGTTCATTTCCATGAAGTAGAATTTGCCCGATTTGTCAAGCAGAAATTCGACTGTGCCGGCACCTGTGTAGTTGATCGATTTGGCGGCGGCAATGGCGGCGTGACCCATTTGATCTCGCAGTTTTTGGCTGAGGGCAGGGCTGGGGGCTTCTTCGAGGAGTTTCTGGTGTCGGCGCTGAATCGAACAATCTCTCTCGCCGAGGTGGATGACGTTACCGTAGTTGTCGGCGAGGATTTGGATTTCGATATGCCGGGGTTTTTCGATGAATTTTTCGAGGTAAAGTCCGGGGTTGCCGAAGGCTGCATCGGCTTCGCCTTGGGCGGCTGAGAATAGTTTGGGGAGTTCGGATGCTTCTCTGACTAGCCTCATCCCGCGGCCTCCACCGCCGGCGGTGGCTTTGATCATCACAGGATAGCCGATCTCGCGGGCGATCGACAAAGCTTCGCGATCGTCGGCCAGCAATCCCTCGCTACCGGGAACAGTGGGGACTTTCACCCGCTGCATCGTTTCTTTGGCGGTGGATTTGTCACCCATCGCCCGCATCGCCGCAGGAGAAGGGCCGATGAAGGTAATTTGATGGTCGGCGCAGATTTCGGCAAATCGGGCGTTTTCGGCGAGGAAGCCGTAACCGGGGTGAATGGCTGCGGCGTTGCGCGTCAGGGCGGCCGCGATGATGTTGGGGATGTTTAAATAGCTTTTGCTGCTGGTGGGGGGGCCGATGCAAACGGCTTCGTCTGCCAACTGGACGTGCAAGGCGTGTTTATCTACGGTGGAGTGAACGGCGACCGTGGCAATCCCCATTTCCTCGCAGGTCCGCAATATGCGGAGAGCTATTTCTCCCCGATTAGCGATTAAAATTTTCGAGAACCCCATCTTCGCTGCTTAATTCACTCAATATTCTGTACAATAATGCCTTTCGGTATGTTCTGGATAATCGTTTTGCAGAAATTGTTCACAAAAATTTATTTTACATTTGGCTGGTAGTGGTGCTATGATTGTAAATCGGCGGTGTCAAAGGGCAAGTCACAAGTTAAATGTCAGGAACCTCAACCTGTGAATCTTTAACTCGTAACGCAAAAATCCCGGAGATTGCCAGAAAGAGCGGATGTGGCGGAATTGGTATACGCGCACGCTTGAGGTGCGTGTGGCATTATGTCCTTGCGAGTTCGAGTCTCGCCATCCGCATTGAATATATAAAACAACTGTTGACGGTTTTGGCTGTCGGCAGTTGTTTTATTTTTGATGGGTGGGTAGTCAGAAACCGGGTTTTTGCGAGAATATTTGGTTATAGGCGAAGATTTGGTGAAAAACCCGGTTTCTTTGATTTGTGGGTGAGTACCATCGGGTGCGGATTCATCAGATATCTTTAAGTGCGATCGAACTTCTGACTAGACCTCTTGCAAAAATAATTAGGACGGGCAAGATGCCCATCCCACAAGAAAAAATAACTCTTGTGGGATGGGCATCTTGCCCGTCCCATCAATTGAGGAAAAGGATTTTTGCAAGAGATCTACTGATCCACACCATACAAAATACTCTTTAACTGTCGATCGACAATTGTGTTTGAATTAAAAACATAGATACTTATCGTTTGTCAAGTAAAATGGGGTTAGTTAGGTTCCGAATCCGAGAGTTGGCTGACGAAAAGGGATGGACGTTAAAGGATGTTGCCGATCGATCCGAGGTTCCGTACAGCACAGTCAGGCACTATGCTCGTTCGGAAGGACTAGCAACGGTTGATATCACATCCATTCAAAAGATAGCTCGCACCCTCGATGTTTTGATTGAGGAGTTGATGGAAGTTGTTAAAGAATGAACCGCTGAAATTATATTAGCAAACGGAAGTTAGATCGATGACATCCTACGCCTTAAACTTACCCGTTCAGTTACAGCAAGAAGCTGAAAAATTGGCAACACTCCAAGGCATTTCCTTCGATCAGTTTATCCTCTGGGCTGTAGCCGAAAAAGTCGCTACTCTCAACCAGCGGAATGACGATCCGGCTTTTCCTGCAATCACGTATGTGCGCGGCGCTAGCGGCGAACTCGTTCCGGTTTTGCGCGGCACTCGGTTGCGGGTGCAAACAGTAGTCATCGCAGCGCAGAAATGGGGTTTTTCTCCAAACCAAATTGCCACTGAGTATGACTTAAGTGAAGAGCAAGTGAACGATGTTCTCGCTTTTTATGCGGCTCACCATCAAGAAATAGACGCATCTATTGCCGCTGAGCAAATTATTGAAGCTGCTAATGTCTAAACCGCTATTGCATCTAGATGCCGATACCTCTATTAAAGCTTTGCAAGCCGCCCTTTTATCTCGCAGTCACGATGTCACTCGGACACCGACTGAGTGGATGGCTTTAGATGCTAGCGATGAGGCTCAATTGCTAGAAGCAACAGCGCGAGGGCGGTGTATTTTTACGTTTAATATCCGGGATTTTCAGGTTTTAGCTCAGCGTTATCCCGAACATGGTGGCATCATTTTGGCGGCTCAAAACAGTTGGACATTATCTAGTCTAATTGCTTCGCTCGATCGCCTGCTTTCAGAAACACAAGCTGCTGACTGGAAAGGGCAAGTTCGCTGGCTTAATCAGTGGCGAACCGAATCATAACTTACGCAAGCACACTATATACATTTATCCACCCAATGGCGAAATAGTTCGACAATAATGCGCCACTTGCCATCCCTTGCCGAAACTACATCGTGACGTATCAAAGAGTTAAGTGCTTGCTGTAAATTTGTGTCGTTCATGCCAGTAATTTCAGCTAGCGTGTTGATATCGAGTCCTTCTGGGTGAGGTGCGATCGCTCTTAATACCTCTTGTTGTCCGGGAGTACCCCGCGTCGCCTGACCCCAAACGCCATCGAAGTAGTAGCGTCCCCGCTGAAAGAATTCAGGGTCATTAATGACAGCCCTCACATCTTCTACTGTAAAGACCGGATCGCGAGAAGTTCCCCTCTCAAAAACTTGCTCATTGTAGCGGCGAACTAGCTGAAATCCCACTAGCTGAACTAAATAAGGCTGTCCAGTAGTCAACATAGAGATTGCAGATAAGGCTTCTGGTGCGTAGTCAAGAAGGAAATCTTCATGGGGATTAGCAAGAATCTGGCGGGTAGCTGCCCTTTCCATAAAGCTAACCTTGATATTAATAAAGCTAGCGAAGAAAGGGTGGGAGTAATCCCCAGTCATCTCCTCTAAAGTATGCAAACCAGCCAGGGCAAAAGCTATTTTAGGACTCATTTGTACCATCCCACGCAGAACCTCCATAAAGTCACTGTCAATCTTTCCTTTCTCAATCAGTTTTTCAATCTTCTCAAACTCATCTAAAGCAATAATCAAACCCGTTTCACTCAGATTTGCCTCTACTTGTTTCAAATAGCGCTCAAAAGTACGGTAGGGAAGATTCAGCAACTCCGCATCGGCAGGAGGTGAAATGTTGACAGCATCAGAAATTTCATCGCTAATTGCCATCAGCACCTCTCCAACTCCTTGAGGACTATCTCCCACTAGCAATAGATTGACATAGGCTACTTTTACCTGTGAACCCAGAGATTTAGCAGCGTTAAGCAGAATAGAAGTTTTCCCCATGCGTCGATGACCGTAAATAACCACAGACTGAAGTCGCTGAGTCAATATCCACAATTCTTTGAGCTGTTTGAGTATATCCTCTCGTCCAACAAACAGGTTCCCCTCAACAGGGTCGCCAACCACGTAGGGATTACGCACTCGCTCAGTAATAGAAACGTTGCCAACCTCACTAGCTACATTTAGTATCGCTTGCGACCACTTAAAAGCAATTTTTCTAACTATTTCTCGCTCTGGTTGAGGCACATCATCAGGTTGCTCCCGCAGGTTTTTAAGTTCCCCTAAAGCACGGCTGAGAGCGAAGGCTCTGGCCGAACGAGATGAACTCTTCTGAATAATTTTAATATCTTCTACAATCCTATAAAAACTAGCAATTGCTTTACCAGTAGCCGGACGCCTCCAGTATTCTACAGTAAAAATGTATGTTTTAATTGCAGAAATATCATTTAAATTATTAGCATTTAGTAACTCCGATAAAGTTAGAGTTATCAACCACATTTCCTTTACATAAGGTAGAGACCGCAGCACCTCATCAAATGCTTTTCCTGCATCGTACAGGGACTCCTCGTGCAAACACAAGAAACCACGGGCAACAGCGCGAGCATGAGGCTCAAATTGAATAAAATTTGTATAGATAGAACCTGAAATCAAACGCACCAACTCCCATTTGTAAGGATGATCAGTTAAATGTGCTATACGATCGACCACTTGCTCTGGTTCTTCAGCAAGAACTTGGTTTAAAGCTTGAATTACAGGAATGAACTGGAGAGTATAAGTATAAATTTCATAAGCATTATGTATTCCTGTTTCCCAATCTAGTCGCAGCCATTCTTTTAATTGCTCGGTGATATAGGGATTAGGCAGGACAGTTACACGAGGAAACAGCAAGTCTAGATGATTTCTATAGGACTTACGCATTTCAAAAACATAATCAGATGGCAATTCTTGAGACAGAGGAAGATGGGGAGATGAAGAAATCTGAAAATCAGAATATCCAGAATATCGGGAACCAAACTCATCACTGAAAATCCTTGGGCTGCTGTTTTCTTTAACTTTGGGAGTAACTCCTATTTTAAATAATTTTTGGGTTAGAGGTAATGTAAAAAACCAGTTATCTGGGCGCAGCAATCCTATACATGAACCTATCACACAAGTAACAAAGAAAACTACCCTAATTAACAGGCTTTTTATAACTGTAAAAAAATCTGTTTTGTCTAAATCTAGTGGTAGAGAAATACAAAGTGTGAATGACATAAATAACACGCCACCAATAACGAATATAATAGCTAATTCGTCCACACCTAAAATGGCTAGTGTCGAAATACCTCCTACGCCCAACCATATACCTGCTAAGATACTTAAAATTAAGATAACTCCCAGGTTAGTAGATTCTTCTTTGATAGCACTCACAGTAAAATTTGATAAATTAAAACTTAAGGAAAAAATAATAATTATAGTTAGATATTTGGCTGTTTCTGACTTGAACTTTGATAAAAATTTATCTTTTTCAATTAATGTCACAGCCAAGGCCATCCCACACCCCCAAATAGTAAAGAAAAACCCTACTGATATATGTACCGCATCTACTGAAAAATTAATCAATTTAAGAATTACACTCCAATTTAAGAGTGTAATGAATATGACTACCATTACTTGTAAAAGTAACCCAGTTATTATGGAATTAGGCAATAATCCTGAATCTTTTTTATAATTCTTGTGGCGCTCTGAAATAGATATTCTATTGTAGATATACCACCGCAAGGCTTGGGGAAAGAAAAACACCCAGTATAATAACCGCAAGTAATCGATGGGCTTTGATAATGAAAGAGGTCGCTTTAATTGAGGAGCTAAGTCTAAACGGGGAATGTCGGTATTGCGATCGCTCATTTTACATCCTCCATATATCGCGCATAATTTTGATAGCACAACTGCATCAGTCGTCGTGGATGACCGCCACTTTCTTGTACTAGCTGGCTGATTTCCTCTTCAGTAAAACGCACCAAAGTCCTAGCAAGACGAGCTTTAATAAAGGCACCGGCAATTGCTTCATCCCAAGGCTTGATGTTCTCTTCTTGGCAAATACCCGCCAGGGGAGACGTGTTCCCTTCATCCTGACTGTCATTAAAGAGTTTATCGAGGGGTTGGGTAGCAGCTAAAATCAGTTGTAAAGCTGCATTTTGCCCCTCAGCTAAACCCCGCAAGTGATCTCTCACTTGACGGGTAAAACCTTCCCAAGTCATCTTTCCGACATTATCTATAGCCAGCAGCACTCTATGCTTTTTCAACGCACGAGTGAGCATATATCCCTCGCTTTTAGGGATGCCAACTTCTTCGCACAAAGCTGTGTAGAAGTCATCTTCATCTCGGACTCCATTTAGGTCTAAGTAAATTGGCTTGCGTGCCGATAATAGGAAATTTTCAGCCTGTTGACAAATAGCCGATAGCAGAGAAGACTTCCCGATGCCTTCCTCTCCTATTAAAGCTACACTATTATTGCTGTTAAGAACCTCGAATACTCGCCTAATTTCCCGCTCTCTGCCAAAAAACAGTTGCGGGTCGTCAACTTTACCAGTCTGAGGAATAAAAGGGTTACAAGAAATAGCAGGGGTGCAATCGTCTTTAGTAAATGCACTCCTTTGACTTGACCGCCAGCTTGAATACTGCGATTTCAGGCAATTTAGAACAGCAGCATCTTTATCTCGACCTTTCTGGCTGTGACAACCCAAAAAACTTTCCTGGTTTTCTTTTAGACAGAAACGCTTGTTGTATATCGTCCACATTTGCCGCCGAACATTCTCAGGGTCGATCGGGATGTCAGAATTTTCTTCTGCGATTCCTCCATCTGCAACCTCTGTATTGCTCTTGACCGTGTTTTCATCGGGAAACTTAGCCAAAAGAATAGCTGTCTCTGTCCGACTCAAGTCATAAACAGTAACTATCTTTACTCTTAAAAAGCTTTGCCATAAGTTCACAGTCTTAGTCACCCCAACTTCTCTCATAACTTGGCGTCTCTCTTGCTGAGTTTACCATAACTAGCGCGTAAATAGGATATTTTTCCGGTTTCTCAAAAAATAGGAAAAAATTTTCCGGTTATTTTTATGATACCGGAAAATTTTTTCTGGGACTTTTTTGAAAGTAGCTTATAAGCTGTTATTTAGTGGTAAGCCTTCCACCGCAAACTTTGAAAAAGCCAGGAGATAAATATGACACAACTAATTGAGTACATCCAGACAGCTAAAGAATTTGCTGATGCTTATGGCATAGGACATCTAGATCGCCTGCTGGCATTAGCTGAAACTGTCCCCGATTCTCCCAAAACTCAATCATCGACTTTTACAGTTATGTCTAATACAATTTTGGAGGAAGTGGAAATGGCTGGATTTCATCTTAACCCTTGGCTAAAGACTTTGATTCTAAGTAACAATGTTGAAGTAGTTCGAGATGCGATCGCTGTAGTTGAGGAAAATCGCCGCCGGGGAATAGTGCGGAACGGCGAAGGGCTGTTAGTACAAGCTATCCGTAACCAATGGAAACCCCATATTTCAGCTTAAATCCTTGAATATTACTCTCAATTACTGCTCAAGGGAAGAAGCAAGCTTGAAACTTGGGGGCGATCGCGCTATAAAGATTAGTGCGAAAAAACAACGGCTATTGATTTGGAACCGCAGATGTGGGCGGATGTACGCTGATGGACGCAGATGAAAATCCGGTTTCTTCTAATTTTGCCCTAATTCTGGCGGCCGCCCCATCAAACCGGTCATCAAGCGCAAGGCTAAAAACCTCACTGGGGGAATTGTCCGCAAACACCACAATCCGAAGCGGCGAAATGCTACAATTGGCAGCCAAGTATTGGAAAATAATCTGTCTAGAAAATCGGTAAATCCTAACACGATTAAATTCTCTTTTTTCCGCCAGTTGTGATACCGTTTCAATACTCGCAAATCGCCGATATCTTCGCCTTTTTGGTGGGCTTGCTGCAAGATTTGGGCGATCGCCCCTGCGTCTCGAATGCCCATATTTAATCCCTGGCCGCCGACGGGATGGCAGCAGTGGGCCGCGTCGCCAATTAGTGCTAATCTGGGCAAAACGTAGCGATCGCTCTGCATTAACTGCACCGGAAACAAAAAGCGATCGCTCTCCAATTCCAAACGCCCCAAAAGCCCGCCCGTGCGCTGTTCCAACAAAGTCAAAAACTCTGTTTCATCCATTTGTTGCAAAGCTTTTGCTTCCGCGTGGGGTGCTGTCCAAACTACTTGACAACGGTTCCCAGGTAATGGTAAAACTCCCATCGGGCCGCTGGGCCAAAAGCGCTCAAAAGCGATATCATTGTGCGGTTTTTCTGCTTTAATAGTGATAGCAATGCAGGATTGCCAGTATTTCCAGCCGCGAGTGCTGATGTTGGCTTCGGTGCGGATGCGCGATCGCGAACCGTCGGCGGCGACTAATAATTTGGTGCGAATTGTGCGGGTTTCGCCGTTTTGTTTGACTTCTATTTCAGCGCAATTAGTTAAATATTTTACCTCGACTACTTCCGCCGGACAAACCCAACTAAAATTCGGGTTTTTTGCCAAACATTCGTGCAAAGCTGACAGCATGACTCCGTGCTCGCCAACATAACCTAAAGCTGTTTTTGGTACAGGCAATTTGCCAGTATTTCCCAAGTCGGGGCGGTGGAATTCGACGACGCCCGGATAGTCGCCGTCGCAGAGGCTAATTTGCTCGAAGGTGGTAATTTGCGGCAAGATTTGCTGCCACACGCCGATACCTTCTAAGATCATTCCTGATAGCAGGGTAATTGCATAAGCTTGTTTTTTGGCTGCTGCTGCGGCGGGGAGTTGGGTTTCAATTATTGCTATTTTTAAGCCGGAATCTTTTAAGGCGCTGGCTAAGGTGGCCCCGACTATGCCGCCTCCGACGATGGCTATGTCAAAGTCGAGTGTCTGTGTTTCCGTGGAGGCTGTGGTAGGAGAAAGTTGGTTTACAGGCATTTTCAAGGGATTTTGTCAAAGTTAATTGGATTGTTACTTTTTTATTGTAAAGAATTATTTCGATTTAGGGCGATCGAGAAGAGGAGAGTATCGGCATTTGTGAAAATCAAGGTTTTCAGACTAGGAGATCCAAATGCAAGCCCTGGATGCACTCGCTACCTCAGAAACCCGGTTTATTCCTATATTTCTCGTCACTAAACGCAAAACTCGTAGAAACTAGGTTTCTAGCTTCCCCCGATGGGTGAGCCCTGAAACTAAGGACTACTGACTAATGATATAATGTCCGATCAATCGCCCATAATACAATTGTCGGGGCGGGTTTGTGAGATTGTCCGTTTTTGGCAAATATTATTGGTGAACCCGCCCCTACAGGAATCAGGGTAATCGACCGGACATGATATGACTACTAACTACTGACTAATGACCATTTCCTTTGTGTTTTCGGTAGCCAGCGCTGATAGTTTCTGGCAAAGGGGAATCTCGATGACAAACTCTGCACCTTCCCCAGGTGTGGAAATACACTGCAATTTGCCTCGGTGTTTTTCAACTATAATCTGATAGCTGATTGACAGTCCCAAGCCTGTGCCTTTGCCGACTGGTTTAGTAGTAAAAAATGGGTCGAACAACTTGCCAATAACTTCTTGATTGATTCCCATCCCGTTGTCGGCAATCCGAATTGTTACTGTGTCTGAATTCGCACTGGTGCTAATCCGAATTCGGTTTGGTCTAGAATATATTTTTTGTGAAGAACGCTTGCTGTTGTACTCTTCGAGGGCGTCGATCGCATTTACTAAAAGATTCATAAATACTTGATTGAGCTGACCTACATAGCACTCGACTTTTGGAAAATTGCCGTATTCTTTGATAATCTCAATAGCGGGACGAAGTACATTAGCTTTGAGCCTGTGCTGCAAAATTAGCAAAGTGCTTTCGATTCCTTCGTGAATATCTACTCGCTTCATCTGCGATTCGTCGAGTCGGGAAAAGTTGCGTAAGGATACAACTAAGTCGCGGATACGATCGGCTCCAACTTTCATTGATTCCAAAATCTTCGTAAAGTCTTCCATTAAGTAATCAACTTCAATATCTTCGGCTGCTTCTACAATTTCTGGGACGGGATTTGGGTATTTTTCTTGGTATAGGTGGAGCAAACCGAGCAAGTCTGTGGCGTATTCCTTGGCGTGGGTGATGTTGCCGTAGATGAAGTTAATGGGATTGTTAATTTCGTGGGCGACGCCGGCGACTAACTGCCCCAGAGAAGAGATTTTTTCGGTTTGGATTAGTTGAGTTTGAGCTTGGTGCAACTCGTGGACAGCTTTTTCGAGCTCGGCTGCTTGCGATCGATACTGTCCCTCGGACTGCTTGAGTGCTTCCAAAACTTGGACTCGATCGCTAATGTCGGTGTGAGTTCCCACCCATTCGCGAATGCTGCCGTCGGCTGCCAAAAGGGGGACGCCCCGCACCCAGAAGTGTCTGTAGCTGCCGTCGGCGGCCCGCAAGCGGTGCTCGACTTCGTAGAGACTTTTTGTTTCTATGGCCCCCATCCAAGCTTGTATTGTGCGATCGCGGTCTTCTGGGTGCACTGCTTCTATCCAGTTGTCCTTCTCTTTCCAACTCATGCCCGTATAAGCTATCCAATCAGGCTGAGGCTTGTCGAAGATTCCGCTAGCGTTGGTCGTCCAAACCATCTGTGCGGTGGCCATTGCCAGCGATCGGTATCTTTCCTCGCTCAGACGCACAGATTCTTCGGCTTGGCGGCTGGCTGTCACGTCGCGCAAAATAGTTGTGAATATGATTTCGCCTGCCACTTCGAGTTTGGAAATAGAAACTTCGGCGGGAAATTCCGTACCATCTCGGCGGCGGGCGAAAATTTCTTTGCGGTTGCCCATTTTTCGGGCTTGTTGAACGTTGTCGCCGAAATTGCTGACGAGGTGACTATGATGCGTGGCAAAAGCTTCGGGCAACAGCAGGCTCAAGGATTGCCCGATCGCCTCAGCAGCCGTCCACCCAAAAATCCGTTCTGCACCTTGGTTGAACAGGATAATTTTTTGGTCAGCATCCACAGAAATAATCGCGTCCTCGGCAATTTCTAAAATGCCGGCGAAACGAGCTTGAGACAGTTGCAGCGCCTGTTCAGCTTGTTTGCGATCGCTGATGTCGCGGGCGATCGTCGAAATGTATGCGAGTTTGCCGTCCGGTGCGGAGTGGGAGATGATAACTTGGCTGACGGGAATTTCGAGTCCCGATGCTGACACGAAGGCTGTTTCTCCACTCCAAAAGCCCTCGGAAATAGCGGTGGCGATCGCTTGATTCAAATTGCTGCGGCCTGACGCTGGCGTGAATTCTGCAACTTGTCGCTTGGATATATCTTCGTTTTCGTCTATACCCACCATTTTTCTGCCTGCTTTGTTGATGTAAATCGCGCGTCCTTCGAGGTTGGAGATACCTACAAAATCCGGGGTCGCTTCCAGAATTGCTGCCAGACTTCTGTTGGCGATTTCGGCTTGTTTGCTCTCAGTAATATCCCGCGCGATGCTAACTATACCGCTGATCTTTCCTAACCCGTCCCGGTAAGCACTTTTTGTAGAAAGAAATGTCCGCAAATTGCCTTTAACTGGCAGTTCTTCTTCGATCGCTTGCGTTGTTCCCGCTGTCATAATTGGGCGATCGGTTTTCCTAATATTGCCCGCAATTTCCGGCGGAAATAACTCGCTGTCATCTCTGCCGATAATGTCGTCTACAGACTTGCCAATTATACTGGCTCCTGCAGCATTAAGCATTAGGTAACTGCCATGAATATCTTTGACAAATAGGGCGGCGGGCGTACTGTTGATGACTGCCATCAACAGGTTATAGTTTTTTTGAAGCGCCTGCTTTGTTGTTTGAGAGTCGAAAATTTGCTGCTGCAATTGCTCGTTGGTGATTTGCAGTTGGAGAGTCCGTTTCTCAACTTGATTTTCTAAGTCTAATTTAGCTTTCCTCAGTCCCAGTTCCGCTCGATAGCGCTTCCGGTCTGCGCTGCAGAGAGTTTTTGCATTCTGCCAAATCAGAACTGTAAAAATAATCACGTTCAATACGCTTAACAGCGATATCCCTACCTCCGGCGTGTAGGCTTGCAACCGATCTCCCAATAGGATGAAATAACCGACTAAAGGCGGGATAATGATTGCCCGTGGCAACAAGCGCCGCGCCATGATGCCGCCCGCGCGATCGCTCGTCATTACTGCTATCAATCCTCGCTCAGGACTGGCAAATAAAATGCCGAAGCTCAGCAACATAAATGCTGCGGCAGTGTGCAAAGCCATTCCTGTATTATTGCCAATTTGGTAAAATAAAGCTTTGTCGTAGAAATAGCCTATCAAACCCGTAAATGCAATTAAAAATGCACAACAGCTTAAGATTTGAATCCGCAGGTATTTAGGCCGACGTTCTGACAGATGCAGCAGCGCTGTTCCCAGCAAGAAAAAAGCACCAGCAGTATTCGGCGCCATGCGTCCGGGTGTTCCGGTGATTGTCAAGGTGTAACTTTCTTTAAATAGCAGTTGGTCGATGCCTAAATCTAAATTAAAGCTATATTGGACTAGGGTTAATAGGCTAATTAATATAATCAAAGATGAGGAACCCAAAATTAAATTCTTGTATTTCTTTTGAGACTTTCTTGCTGTTAATTTGGCGCCCCGGCTCTGTTGGATGAATAGAGAAAACCCGCCCAAAATAAAGCATACCGCAGTATTGGCTTTCATGGTCACGAGTCCGGGCAGAATGCTTTTTAAGAATTGCAGATCGAATATCCAACCCAAAATGACTGTACAGCCGATCGCAATTACTGCAATACTGGCTTTTTTGGAAAAAGACTCGACAGCAGCCATTCGGGTTGAGGGCCTTTGCAGTTGTTGTGCTCGTTCAAAAACTTCCAATTTCTCGATCCCTCTAATTATTGGGTTTCTACGTATCTAAGGTAACAATAAATACTCGATTGAGACTGTTGCCCGCTATACAAAGCTGCTTAAGGTTTTCTCAAAGCTCCTAAGCATAAAACACTAATTATTTTATCTAACTTTAGAGAGGTAGTCAAATGAAGGCTGAAGGCTCTTATGTATAAGGCATCCGGCAGAATTAAATAATTTTTCTTCGTGGTAAATTATAAAAAAAATTCCTTGTTCCTTGTTCCTTGCCCGTTGGATCTCGGAAATTGGGGCCCGATTCATCGGCAAGACGAAGTGTTGTTACTCAGTACATCGAGGGATAATGGTAGCGGATGAATCACTCTGCAACAATATCAGTCGCATTGTAAACTGGCTGCTGTGGCTGTGGGAAATGCGGCAGAACAATAAGACTCGGCGGTTGAAACCGCTACTACAAAAACAAAGTCCCAGCAGAGAGGGACTAAAGAGGGGATATTAAAGTCGGATTTGGTAACTGTCAACTGACAACTGACAACTGACAACAGTCAACTAACTCCCAAATTTTGAAGTGCTTGCAAAGCTTCGGTTGCTGAGGGGTAACGCTGGGGGAAAGCGTACAGCACCATCTGGTCTAAAACGCGAGCCAACTCCGGGGTGACAGTTGCATTTTTCTGCCAGATGAGATTCCCTAAATTATCAACTCTGAGTTGTTTCGGGCGCATTCCTGTCAAGGCTTGAATCCCGATGATGCCGACAGCATAAATGTCGCTGCACTGTTTCGGGGAACCGATGGCTTGTTCGGGGGGAATGTAATCTTGCTGAGTACCGCCGCGCGATTTCGTTTGACCGATGCTGTTTTGTGAAGTGTTGATTTCTTTAACTGCCCCAAAGTCAATTAATACAATCTTGCCATCTGATGTCCGCCTGATTAAGTTTTGAGGGTGTAGGTCGCGGTGAATTACATCTTGTTTGTGAACAAAGACAAGCACTTCCAAGATATCTTTCAACAAAGCAATAACCTGATGTTCTTCCCAAGGTTGACCTTCGATTAGTTCTTGATACAGCGGTTGCCCTTCGATGAATTGATAGACTAAATAAAAATATCCATCTTCTTCAAAACGAGCTAACAATTCTGGTATCCGATCGTGTTGGCCCAATCGATATAAAACCCGCGTTTCTCGATCGAATAGGTGGCTGGTTCTCTCAGACTGGCTTTTCAGGCGCTTGACGAGGCACAAAGGTCGATCGGGCAAATTTTCATCTTCAGCCAGATAGGTATCGCTGTACTCGGTGTTCACCAAATGTTCTCTAATTCGGTAACGCATCCGCAGCAGCTTTTGCAACATCGGATCGACAGAATTAGCTGGTTGTGTGCCTTTTTGTACAGATCTCATGATGCAGTCCCAAAGATTTGCTCCGACGACTTTTTCTTCTTGTCCAATAATTTCTGCTTGCTTCAGTACCTTGGTGAGGTCTTTCCACAAGTTGTAGCCGACATAGCGCCCCAGGTAGCATACTGTGTACCCGCGGGCGATCGGATCGTTTTCCTGAATTTCTTTGTACGTCAAACCCCCTACAACGCCTCGAATTATCGACTGTTGCAACCGACTCAGGTGTTTTTCCGTTTGTTCGTATACCAGATTGTCCAAAAAAATTATTGCTTCTTCTACTGTCATAGTTTTATGGCTTAAGTTAGTTGTGCAGCAGCAACACATTGGGTTTTTATATTTCTGTTATAGACGGTTGGGTTGAAATTTACTAGGTTTTTTGAGTGGTGAAATATATCTTGATAAATATGACTTTTATGAATCAAGTAAATGAATTATATGAAATTCATTTACTTGACAAATGGTTGATGTGTTAAGTAGAATTGACGAATTTTTCTCATAGAGGATCTTAGAGATAAGCTGCTACGCATTTAAATTGCATCCAGAAACGGGCAGGATGCCCGTTCCACAATAATTGTAGACAAATTGACTGTCAAATTAGATGCACAACAGCTTATAGCAATCTTAAATCATTCATTTGTGAGTTTCTTACTTTCTCCCCGCCGGTTCGGGGAGGGTTGGGGTGGAGTAAAAAATTTACGACTCCTGCAAGGATTGCTATATAAGGGTGATTTAAGCCGACATGATAAGCTGTTGTGCATTGAGATGGGAATTATCGGGCGGGCGCTCCTGCCCACCAGACAATAGTTTAAAGAAACAAGATAGTAAAAATTAGATGCGCGCCTGATTATTAACAGTTAACGGTTAGCCGTTAACTGTTAAGTGTTAATTCTTAATCTTATTCACATACCCCCACAAACTGTAATCGCGACTGAGCCAACCCCGGAAAAAAGCCATCTGAGTCGGATCTTCTTGCACCCTTTTGTAGCGGTAAATAATTCGTTCGTTAATCATTTGCAGCGCGGTATTTCTATTATTTGCCCCTTTCAGCGCTTCCTTGGTGCGCGAGTCAAAAACTCCCGTTTGCGGCAATCCTAATGCTTGCTGGAGAAAGGTAATAGAGTTATTAATACCGAAATTAACGGCGGTGTCAAACATGACGATCGCCAAAGCCGGCTGCATCGTGCCCGAAAGGCTCGAATCCCAGTAATATTTATAAATTTCTAGGAGCTCTGCTTCCGACATCTGCGTCACGTCGAGGGGCGGAAGCCCACGACTGTAGCGGTAGGCGTTGTATTCCGTTTGCAAGACACCCCGATAAGTTCTGCCGCCCTTATCGGCTGGGTGATTGCTGAATCCGCCCTCAAAATAGAGGGTGAAATAAAGAGCCGTTTGAAATAATTTCTGCCGAAAGCTGGCTGTCTGCTGCTGCTGTGCGAGAGTCTTTTGGGCAAAGGGTAAGGGGATTGCTAAGGTTAACAAGAGTATCCCCAGCAGGAGGTTTGGTTTCCACTTGATGTTATGTTGGCGCTGTGTCGCTTGCTTGTCGCTCATAAATTCTCTGTGACGATCGCCCGTAATTCCGCTAAAACTGCTACTCTTCAAAATAATATAGATTCAACCTTTAACTTGATAGCACAGATAGGCCGCCAAATGAATTCCGATTTTCGCAACCAATCCGAAACACCCCAATTTGAAGATGCTGCATCCCTGACAGTCGTTGCAGAAACCTATTACTCTCAAGGCAACTTAGCAGCAGCCGTCGCTGCTTGTCGCCGAGCTCTGGAATTGCAACCGGATTGGGCGGCGGCTTACGTGACAATGGGCAATGTGCAGCAAGCAAGCGGCCAAATTGATGAAGCGATGCGGTTTTATTCCGAGGCGATCGCTCTGAATCCCGATTTTGCTGAGGCTTATGCTAATTTGGGCAGTATGCTCTACAAACAAGGGCATTTGGTGGAGGCGATTGTCAATTACGAAAAGGCGATCGAACTTAAACCAAATTTGGCTGCTGCTTACTGGAATTTGGCAGGGGCACTGAAGCAGCAGGGGCAGCAGGATGCAGCGGTAGCATACGAGCAAAAAGCTCTCGAACTCAATCCCCAGCTTGCTGAGGTAGATTTTCACTTAAATTTAGGAGATAAATTAGCGCGGCAAGGGAAGTTAGATGAGGCGGTGGCTGCATGGCAGCAGGCGATCGCATTTAAACCCGATTTAGCCGAAGCATACTGTCAAATTGGGCGAGTTTTGCGCCACCAGGGTCAATTTAAAGACGCCATACCCAACCTTCAAAAAGCTCTAGAAATTAAACCCGATTTTATTTCCGCCCACCAACATTTGTGCGGCATCCTCAGAGATACTAGCAATTTAGCTGCCGCGCGGCAAGCCGTGCACCACTACAGCCAAATGTGTGCCGAAACCGATCCAATTATGACCGCGATTTACTTCATCAGCACCTATCAAGTGTCGGGATTAAATCAAATTGCGGGCGATCGATTTTTAGAGCTAGAGTCATACTTAGAGCAAAACTTAGAAACCGCTAGCCCGGTGGAAATTAAATCGCTTTATGCAAACTTGTTATTCAGCACACCGTATTTGCGAGATGACTTGGCGACCAACTCAAAACTTTACAGATTAATTGCCAAAAAGTATATCGACCAATGTATTAAACCTAATTTTTCTCAACCCGCAAATTACAGTTTCAAACCAACGGTTCCATCCAGCAAGTTAAAAATTGGCTTTTTGTCCAATCACTTTAGCCGCCATTCTGTAGGTTGGTGCAGCGCTGACATCATTCGCGAATTGTCCGACATCACACCCAATGTGTATTTGTACGCTTCCGAAAGAATTAGTCCTGACGATCGCACTCAGCAATTTGAAACTTGGGGCAAACTGACTTTTCCCACAACCTACCCCAACGGAATTGCCAATTCTGCCGAAATTATCGACCAAATTCAGCAAGATGAATTGGACGTTTTAGTTGATTTAGATTCTCTCAGCGTACCTGTTCACGCTGATATTCTCTACCAAAAACCCGCACCAGTTTGTATTTCTTGGCTGGGATTTGACGCGCCTTACATATCGCCAGAAAATTACTTTCTTACAGACTGGCACTCGCACCCAGCCGGGCGGGAAAAATATTATGACGAGCAGCTAATTAGGATGCCTGATTCCTTTGTAGCGGTGTCCGGTTTTCAGAGATATGGAGTCGATACTGTTGCATTGAGAAGGTCGCATCGGATCGGTTTGGATCAGATAGTTTACCTGTGCGTCGCTCCCGGCAGAAAATTCAATAGCGAGTTGGTAAAAGCACAAATTGCGATTCTCAAACAAGTGCCGAACAGTATCTTAATTCACAAAGCTTTAGGCGATGCTGCGGTGTTTGAGGCTGGCTATCACCAAGCTTGCGAAGCTGAGAAAGTGAGCAAGCACCGAATTAAGTTTTTGCCGAGGTTTGCTACTGAGGAAGAACACAGAATTATCTATTTGCTGGCCGATGTTTTGTTAGATTCTTATCCTTACAACGGAGGAACTCAAACTTTAGAGGCTTTGTGGTTTAATTTGCCGGTGGTGACTCGCACAGGAGAGCAGTTTTTGTCGAGAATGGGTTATTCGTTTTTGCAGACTTTGGGAATTGAAACTGGCGTGGCTTTGTCTTGGTCGGAATATGTGGAAGTTGGTGTAAAATTGGGTAAAGAGCGTGAATTGAGAAATGCAATTAAAGCACAGTTGGTGAAATCTAAAGATCCAGCCAATTTGTCGCCGCTGTGGAATCCGAAAAAGTTTGCTGGTGATATGTATGCGGTCTTGGAAAAATTATGTAAGATAGGATAAATGCTGGCTAGTGACTGCTGACTAATGACTACTGACTAATGACTACTGACTACTGACTAATGACTACTGACTAATGACTTCAACACTGCCAACTATTAAGTTTTTAAAAGAGCCGACTTCGGAAGCTTGGGTGCAACAGGCGATCGCCCATTTGGATACAATCTTATTAGACCATTCTCACTGCGAGCGGAAAGCGGCGGGAGTAGCGTTAAATTTAATGTTTCGCTACCCAGCCCGGGAAAAATTGGTGAGGATGCTAACGGCGATCGCCCGCGAAGAATTAGAGCATTTCGAGCAAGTCAACCAGCGGTTAGAACAGCGCAGCATTGCTTTAGGCCCTTTGGCTGCACCTCCCTACGGTGCCGGTTTGTCCGCCCAAATTCGCAAGCAGGAACCGGAGAGACTTTTGGATTCTTTGTTGGTTTCTGGTTTGATAGAAGCGCGCAGTCACGAACGGTTGGGGCTGCTGGGCGATCGCTGTCCCGATGTGGAATTAGCTAAATTTTACCGCAGTTTGATGGCTTCGGAGGCGCGCCATTACGGTGTATATTGGATTTTGGCAACAACTTATTTCGATCGCACTCTTGTGATTGACAGGTTGGAGGAATTATCATTAGTAGAGAGCGATTTGCTCGCCAGTCTTCATCCCGAACCGAGAATTCACAGTTAAAATCTAGGTGCATTTAAAGACTGTAAAATACAAAAAATTAGTAATTTTACAGTTGCTAAAGTCAAAAAATAAATATACGTTGCAACAACCAATGAAAACCCAACATCTGGATTTTTTTATTCGTTCCTGGGAAACGCGCGATCGCGCTGAGGCGTTCTATTTAATTAGGGATGTTTTAGCAGAGTACGGTTTAAAATGCGAACCTCACGGGGCAGATCGAGATGTCTATGATGTAGAACTTCATTATCATAATCAAGGCGGCGAATTTTGGGTAGTTGAACGGCAGGATAAAATAGTGGGTACGGCCGCTTACTATCCGATTGAGCGCGGAAATAATGCTGTGGAAATTCGCAAAATGTATATTTTGCCAGCAGCAAGGGGACAGGGTTTGGGGAAATTTTTACTGCAAGAATTGGAAAGTAAAATTATCGCTCGCGGCTTTGAGGAAATTTGGATAGAAACTGCTAGCATTCTCAAAGAAGCTGTGAAAATGTACGAAAATAGCGGATATCTACCGACAACTGGTGTGGAGACGCAAAGGTGCGATCGGGTTTACGTAAAATCTCTAGGTATAAAAAAAGTACAATAAGGTTTGTGAAAACAATGATTAATTTACTCAGTTTCAATCAACAGTTGATTGAAACTGAGTAAATTAATCTAGGAGGAAAACACATGACTATCACCACAGAAAACTCTCACTCTCAAAATCATGCTACCGACAAATTGCTAGACGGCCCTAAAGACGCTAGATTTGTTCAGACAGTGCGGGGAATTTTAAATCCTCTGTATTATTTAGATAGTAATTCTCAGCGCTACGGCGACCTTTTTACCAGCGAATTCAGCAACTTTCCGCCCCAAGTAATTGTTAGCAATCCTCAAGCTATTCAAGAAATTTTTACATCCGATTCCAAACTCTTTGAATCCAGTACGGGAAACCAGATAACGCTACCTTTAGTAGGCTCGAATTCGTTATTGTTGTTAGATGGCGATCGACATTTGCTGCAGCGCAAACTTTTAATGCCACCTTTTCATGGTGAACGGATGAAAGCTTACGGACAAATCATCCGCGATACAACCGAAAAAGTAATTAATAATTGGACTCCTGGTAACTCGGTAATCGCGCAATCAACTATGCAGGAAATTTCCTTGGAAGTAATTTTGCACACGATTTTTGGGCTGAGCGAAGGAGAACGCTACCAGCAAATTCAGCAACTAATGATTAATATGTTCAGCCTGTTTAGCAATCCATTAAGCGCTACCTTTTTGTTTATCAAGTCGTTGCAAAAAGATTTAGGTGCTTGGAGTCCTTGGGGAGGATTTCTGCGACAAAGACAGCGTTTAGATGAACTGCTTTATCAAGAAATTCGCGAGCGCAAAACTCAGTCTGAACCATTGGGCGAAGACATCCTGAGCTTGTTAATTTCCGCTCGTGACGAAGCAGGACAGCCGATGAGCGACGTTGAATTGCGGGATGAATTAATGACAATCTTATTCGCAGGACACGAAACTACAGCCACAGCTTTAGCCTGGGCTTTGTATTGGATTCACTACATCCCAGAAGTCCGTGAAAAACTGCTGCAAGAACTCAATTCTATTGATGTCGAAAATTGCGAGCCGACGGAAATAAGTAAACTCCCGTATTTGAATGCTGTCTGTTGCGAAACGCTGCGGATTTATCCGATCCTATTTTTTGCATTCCCGCGCCTTCTGCAAGCTCCGATGCAGTTAATGGGTTATAATATTCCCAAAGGAATGATACTTTCTACCTGCATTTATTTGGTTCACCACCGACCGGATATTTACCCGGAACCAAAACGTTTTAAACCGGAACGTTTTCTAGAAAGGCAATTTTCGCCTTACGAATATTTGCCGTTTGGGGGAGGGAACCGCCGCTGTATTGGGGCGGGATTTGCCATGTTTGAAATGAAGTTAGTATTGGCGAAAGTGCTGTCACGATACTCTTTAGAACTTGCAGAAAATCGTCCGGTTTTGCCAGTACGCCGGGGTTTGACAATGGCACCCGCTGGTGGTGTGCATCTGACGGTAAAGGATCGGATTTGAATCATATCAAATCCGGTCGAGCGATAGGATTTGATATGATACCGATACAATGGGTTTTAATTTATTTTTTGCTGCAGAGGAATCTCGATCGCAAATTCGGAACCTTCTCCCAATACAGAATTGCAAGAAAGCTTGCCACCGTGTTTTTCTACTATAATAGAGTGGGAAATCGCCAATCCTAAGCCAGTTCCTTTACCAATGGGTTTAGTAGTGAAAAACGGGTCAAACAAGCGCTTTTGCACATCTTCGCTCATCCCAGGGCCGCTGTCAGCTATCCAGATGGCAACGCTGTTATTGTCGGTTACTTGGGTGCGAATCGTAATTGCGAGATTTTTGGCGGTGGGATTGGGTTCCTTTATCTCCATTTCCAAGGCGTCTAGCGCATTGCTCAACAAATTCATAAATACTTGATTTAACTGACCGGGATAACATTCAACTAAAGGCAAATTCCCGTATTCTTTAATTACATTAATTGTCGGGTGATCGGCTTTATGTTTCAGGCGATTTTGCAAAATCAGCAGCGTGCTTTCGATGCCTTCGTGAATGTCAACTTGTTTCTTTTCGGCTTCGTCAAGTCTTGAGAAAGTCCGCAGGCTCAAAACTATGTCGCGGATGCGATCGGCTCCGACTTTCATTGATGCTAAAATTTTAGGTAAATCTTCAATAAGATAATCAATTTCCAAGTCTTCCCTTGCATCTACAATTCTTGCGCTAGGCTGCGGGTATTCCTTCTGGTAAAGCCGCAGCATTTTTAGCAAGTTTTGAGTGTATTCGCTGGTGTAGGTGAGATTGCCATAGATAAAATTAACCGGGTTGTTAATTTCGTGGGCGACACCTGCTACTAACTGTCCCAAACTCGACATTTTTTCACTTTGAATTAATTGAGTTTGGGTACGTTGGAGTTCGCGCAAAGTTTCTTCTAGCTGTTGAGTTTGAGCTTGAGCTAGTCGGGCCGCTTGGCGGGTTTGGGTGTACAGTTCGGCGTGGTCGATCGCGATCGCAATTTGAGCGACCACCGCTTGCATCAGTTCGACTTCGGATTCGCTCCAATTTCGCACGGAGATAGCCTGATAGCAGGTAATCACCCCAATATCGCCTGCCGCAGTATGAACTGGCAGCGACAGCACTGAGTTAATTTTTAATGCCTGGAAATTTTCGCGCGCTTCTGCATCTTCACAAGTGCTGACATCATCAATTCGCAGAATTTCTCGCCGCAAAATCTGCCGCCTGGGGACACTACATTGGTCGTCTACAGAATAAGTACCGAGTAAACTCGGCAAAGCAGCATTCTTCGCTTCGCAAACTATTTCCCAAACCGGAGGATTGCTGTTGGGGCGATACCAAATGAAGAGGCACCAATCTAGGTGCATCAAATTGCGAATTTCTTGAACTGCGGTTTCTAAAATTGTGTCTAAATCTAAAGAATTGCGGATTTGGTTGGCAATTTGATTGAGTAGTTGTTCTCGCTGAGCTTGTTGTCTGAGCGCTTGTTCCGATCGCACTAAAGTTTCTTCTGCAAGTTTGCGATCGGTTAAATCTTGGATCACTCCTTGGATAATTTTTTCATTTCCCACCTCGATGACTGTCAGCACCACTTCTGCGGGAAAATCAGTACCGTCTAAACGCTGATGAACCCAATCAAAACGGTGCTTTCCCCGCTCAAAGGCGATGGCTATCATGTCGTGGGCCAAGCTCAAAGAATCTCTGCCGTTGGGTTGCAAAGGAGGCGAGAGTTTGCCAGGGTTTTGACCGTACAACTCTTGCGGGGCGGTGCAGCCGAATAGTTTTAGGGTGGCTGTGTTGGCATCGGTGATGGCATTGTCACATAACATAAAAACAGGCAAACTGGTTAATTCGTAGAGCGATCGAAATTTGGCTTCCGACTGCTGCAATGCGGCTTCTGTTTGCTTGCGATCGGTAATGTCGGCAACCATTGCCAAAGCGCCCACATAGCGTCCCTGTTTGTCTGCCAAGGAATTAGTAGAAACCATCGCCCACAAGTCCCTGCCGTCTCGGCTACGGAACTTAAAATCGAGCTGTTCGCGAATTCCTTCACGGCGGCGTTTGAGACTGATTTGTGCGATCGCCATGCCTTCTGCATCCATGAAAGCAAATAGCGACTCCCCGATCATTTCCTCTGGAGTGCAGCCGAGCATATCGGCCATTTTTTGGTTGACAAAAGTAGTTTTACCATCCGTATCTATCATCCAAATTCCTTCGTCTGCTGTCTCGACAATGCACCTGTATTTGTCCTCGCTTTCCCTAAGCGCTTCTTCTGCTAATTGGCGAGCCGTAATGTTTTGAGTCATTAGCAAACCGCCGATAATTTCTTGCCGTTCGTTTCTGACTGGCAAAGTATAACCGAGGTAGATGCGATCGCTGTAAATAAATTCTGTAACAACTGTTTCTCCTGCCAGTGCCGCCCGATAATTTGGCTCGACAGCAGCGCAAAAATCTGGCTCGAATACTTCCCAAATTGTCTGGCCTTCCATCAACTCTTTGGAAAGCCCCACTGCGGCTAATTCTGTACCTTCTACCAGCGTGTAGCGCATTTCTCGATCGAACAACATCACCGCACCGTTAGGAAAGTTGCTTGCCATAGTGCGGTAAAGCTGTTCGCTTTTTTGCAGCGCAGCTTCTGCTTGTTTGCGATCGCTAATGTCAACTACGACTGCACCGATGCCGAGAGCCTCCCCATCTTTGTCTAGCAGGGGAAAATAAGAGCCTGTCAGGTGCCGGACAAACCCAGGCTTTCTGGGATTGTCACCACTCATCTCGATATTAATTAAGGGTTGTTGCGTCCTCAAAATTTCTTCGTACAAAGGCTCTACAATTGGAGCGATATTTGGCAATATTTCGCGTACAGTCTTGCCGATGTGTTCTGCTGGACTCAGGCAATTAATTTCTGCTAGAAATTGATTAATTTGCACGTAGCGCAATTGCGAGTCCAAAATACAAAGTCCCGCCGGCGCTTCCTTCAAAAAGGCATCAAATAGTGATTGTCTCTGTGCTAATTCTTGTTCTAAAGCTTTGCAAATGCTGAGATCTGTTAAAGAGCCAATCATCCCCACAACTTCTCCCGTTTGGTCTTTCAATAGCGAGAGCATCAGGTGCGAGGAAAATTTTTCTCCAGATTTACGGCGTGTGATAACTTCAATTTCATGATCGCCTTTTTCTTGTAGCGGTTTGATGACTTGCTCTAACAAAAATTCGTGCTGTTCTGGCGGGTAAATTAAAGAAACGTGCTGTCCGATAGCCTCAGTTGCTTCATAGCCGTATAACTTTTGGCAGGCTTGATTCCAAATGGTAATCGAGCCGTCCATATCTGTAGAAATCACCGCTTCGTGAAATTGGTCGATAATTTGACTTTGGAGACGCAATTTTTCTTGAGCCTGTTCCAGTTCGGCGATTTTTTCTTCGAGTAGTTTCTGAGTTTTTTCCAGTTCCGCAGTCTGCTTTGTCAGCAATTTTTCCAGATGTGAATTGCTCTGCGGGGGCGCTGATTCCAGGGGAGCGCTATTTTGATCCCGATTATTAAAGATTTCTTCAACACTTAGCCAAATCGCGCACTGTCCCTCTGTTTCAATTGCCCGCTCGGAAACTCGCACGGGTACGAGATGGTTATTTTTATGTTTGTATGCTGCTTCGCACAGGTGCGTGTGGCTATTTTTTGCTTGACATTCTAGATATTTTTCTGGGCGCGCGCACTGTGTTTGCTGAATTTCCCAGTAGTTGAGGTGGAGAGTTTCTGCAACTGTGCGGCCGATAATACTTGCAAAAGCTGGATTTACGTCGAGAAAAGTCCCGTCCGTCCGGCACAATGCCAGCCCTATCGGGCACAGTTCTAACAATTGGCAACGGGAGCGATTGCGCTTGGCTTTTCCTAACTGGCTTTGCATCTGACCTAGCTGGACTTGGTTTATTTAATTATATCTTTATTATCTTGTTTATTTTTGTGAGTTTTATCCTTAATTAAAAAAGAGGGAAGAATGAAGTTCGGCAACGATCCCTCTACGGGATTTAACAAATGTAACTGATAGATGCTGAGCTTGGATGGAAGAAGGAAGAGGTTGGAGGTTCAAGGTTCGAGGGAAGTTCGGCAACGATCGCGCGATCGGGATTTAACGGATGGATGTTGAGGAAAAAGACAGGATGGGGAAACAAAAATGAGTAATAATCACCGGGGAGGAGGAAAGAGGGAATGAGAAGGAACCAGAAAAATCACAAGATAAGAAGTACAAAAATGGTACAAATACCATTTATTTATACATAATATCTTCCCTCCAACCTTCTTCCTTCTTCCTCCTTCCGACTTCCATCGGACTGACATCCGTTACATCCGTTACATCCGTTACATCCGTTACAGAATCCGTTGCCGAACTTCCTTCAATTAATCGCGGGCAATACCTTCGGATCGGGCGGCCAACTGCACTGCACCGGCGACAGCAATGGCAACTCTTTCGTCAAAAACCGACGGTATAATGTGCTCTTTGTCAAGCTGGGAAGGACTGACTAAAGAGGCGATCGCATAAGCTGCTTCCAAGTACATAGTGGGCGTAATTGTGGCAGCTTTGCAGTCCAAAGCGCCTCGAAATATCCCCGGAAATGCCAAAACATTGTTAATTTGATTCGGGTAATCGCTGCGTCCGGTTGCTATGATCGCCGCATCTTCCATAATTAATTCTGGCTGAATTTCGGGAATGGGATTTGCCATTGCAAAAACAATGGGATTCTCGGCCATCGAACGCACCATCGATCGGGTGACTACGCCGGGGGCGCTGACGCCTAAAAATACATCGGCACCGGCGATCGCATCTTCCAAAGTACCGCTCGAAGGCACAGCAAATTCTAGTTTTTCTGGGTTCATATCCGTGCGGTCTTCGGAGAGAACGCCTTTGGAGTCGCACATGATGATGTTTTGGGCACCTGCTTTACGCAGCAAGCGGGCGATCGCGACTCCGGCCGCACCGGCTCCGTTAATCACGATACACACTTCTGCGATGGTCTTTTTGACGATTTTCAAGGCATTAATTAATGCTGCCAAACTAACAATCGCAGTGCCGTGCTGGTCGTCGTGAAAAATCGGAATATCTAAGGTTTCCCGCAATCTTGCTTCGATTTCAAAGCAGCGGGGAGAAGAAATATCTTCGAGGTTAACGCCGCCAAAAACCGGGGCGATATTCTGCACTGTGCGAATAATTTCCTCAGTATCTTGGGTATTCAAACAGATAGGAAAGGCGTCAATCCCTGCAAATTCTTTAAATAGCATGGCTTTGCCTTCCATGACTGGCAGTGCGGCGGCAGGGCCGAGGTTTCCCAGTCCCAAAACTGCGCTACCGTCGGTAACAATGGCAACAGTATTTTGTTTGATTGTGAGGTTATAAACTTGTTGCGGGTCATTGGCGATCGCCGTGCAGATGCGGCCCACTCCTGGAGTGTATGCCATTGCCAAATCCGACTGGCGTTTGAGGGAAATTTTGCTCACTACGCTGATTTTTCCGCCGCGGTGCAAGTTGAAAGTGCGATCGTACACTTCGAGCACTTTAATATCTGGCAGTCCTTTAACTGCTTGGACTATTTCTTCGTTATGTTCGAGGCTGTAAGCATCGACGGTGATATCGCGAACGGTAGTGGCGCGGGTTTGC
Organism: Microcoleus sp. B6-A1; assembly: GCF_036705085.1. Lineage (NCBI taxonomy): Bacteria > Bacillati > Cyanobacteriota > Cyanophyceae > Oscillatoriales > Microcoleaceae > Microcoleus > Microcoleus sp. B6-A1. The sequence goes on along the minus strand of NZ_JAUBTU010000015.1, from coordinate 29,957 downwards.
TCGATCAAGTCGATTTGGCCGAAGTTGCCGCCGACAGATGCGATCGCGCTGGTGACTCTTGCCAGCATTCCCGGCTGGTTCGGCAGAGCAACCCGAATTGTTAAACTAAAGCTGGGATTGGGTGTCAGTTTTACCATGATGCCTTGATTTCCGATTTGAGAATTTCAATCTTAGATTTTATCGCCAATGTTAGGCATAAAATTTAATAATTTAAATTTTCAACTGAAATTTTTAACAAATTCTATGAGCCTGTGGTGCGATCGCTCTGCACTGCCAGGGGTGTGGCTGGGAAACTGCTCTTTTTTTGAGTAAAGCTTTGCTCTGTTTCTAGCTGGTGACCAGGAATTTCAAAGGTGGTACCCGCCACGTGATTTATCCGTAGAATCAATCCAAAATCTAAAATCTAAAATCCTCAAGCCCCCGCATTTATCCGTGGGGTAAATCTCAAATCTCAAATCTCAAATCTCAAATCGATTGACTCTCCCACAAACAGTCTATTTTCTGTCAATTTCCTCGCGAACCGCGAATATGAAGCGCGGGGGTAGAAACCGGGTTTCTGAGGTAAACCTGCGGAACTCTTATCTATTTTTGAGAAGATTTCTGCTTATTCTGAACCTCAGCAGATATTTCGCAAAAATCTCTTTTCCAGCGATACCGCCTAATTCCTGCTGCTGTCTTTTGAAGCGAGACACCCAGGAGAGTTGATGCGGCTTTTTGATTTCCTTTATTGGGAATGTAAAAAGTAGATGCACGGCTGTTTGAGCCGGCAGGTAAAAATCTGAGCGACTGACAAGCGGGCCTTTGATATATATTTTGTCTGGTTTAACACTTGCCAAAGATTGCGAGTGCAACCTTGCAAACGCTCTAAATTACCTGCACGCTTTGCCCGATAATTCCAGGGATTTTAACTAACAGACAATCTACCCCGCGCCACCACGAGCACAGCTTGGGCCGAACCGTCTTGAGTTGCTGGTTGCTAACTGTCAATTTTACCGATCGGCCGCAGCATCGGCCCATATAATTGTAAAGAATTTGCAAGCCAGACAATCTGGGGGAACTTTTTCTAAGTCTTGCAGATCTATCGGTTGCTCTGCTTCGCTGCCGGGGGGAACTATGCACAGGGCAACTTGTCCGACTCCAGCCATGAGTTCGGCAACTCGCTCCAAAATACTGTCCATTTTTTCCATTAGTTGCTCTGCTGCATCGAGACTCGGCGCGATGATGAAAAAGGTTTTGACTCCATCGGGACAAGGGGCGAAGCCAAGCGTACACTCTCGTAATAGTGCTTGGGCGGAGAGACTGAAACCGTCGTAGAAGCGAGCGATTACTGCTTGATAAAAGGCGATTGTCAGAGAGCGATCGCCAAAAATTGGTTGAGATAACATAACTACTTCCTTTCGTAGGATTTTTGGGAGCATTGAAAAAATTTTAACATACCTTAATGTAAGCGATTTAACAAAATGATCTAGCGATCGAGATCATGGACTTGATGTGATAATTTTTAATTTGTGTAGCGATCGCAACTGTGATAAAATGTACTGTGTGCTATCACGGCCAGTGATTTTGATTGCATCAGCAGCTCAAAGCTAAGTACAAAATTTCCTACTAGGTGAGGAGAGGGGGATAGGCCCAGAGGGAGAGAACCAGAGGGAAATTACCTAAGTAGTAAGAGTATTATTGCCACAAAGTGCTTAATCTAGAGTTTAACTACCAGCCGGGAAGTCCCTCTGTATATTCAGAGGGGACGCATCTGAGCGCTACGCGAAGTACCCCGAATGAATTACGCCCGCGTGATGAAAGGCTCGTCGGGTGTAGGTACGGAAACCGACAATTAGACATTGCGAGTACCTTTAACTTTGATGTACTTTATAACTATTAAATCGAAAAAATGGTACATTAAAGTAGGTCGAAAAAAAGAAGTTTCCAATGCAAGTAACATACAAATACCGCCTCAAACCCACAAAAACCCAATTAGCAACAATTGTGGCTCATCTAGAACTCTGTCGTCGGCAGTACAACTACCGACTTGGCGAAAGATTCAGATGGTGGGAATCCACGAGAACGCCCGTCAACGCCTGTTCCTTGATTGTTTCGATAGTCCCTATTGAGGAGATTTATCAAAACATTCCTTTGGCGAGAGTGCAGACTAGGGATGGTAGAAAAAAGGATGAATTAGGTAATCCTTTGACTAAAAAGGGTGACATTTTCTCGAACATTGAAGGCGGTTATGTGCAGTGGCTAACCATACAGCTTGCCGACATGAAAAACACTAAAAAACTATTTCCTGACTATAAAGTGTTGGATTCACAGGTTTTACAAGATGTCGTCAACAGGGTGGAAACTTCCTTTTCAAATTTCACCACGCCGGATAAAAATGGCAATCGTAGGGGCAAACCCAAGTTCAAAGGGTTTCACTACTACAAATCTTTCACTTATCCTCAGTTGGACAATTTAAATATTGTCAAGGACGAGCAAAATAGGATTTGTATTAACCTCGCAAAGATAGGTCAAGTACCTATGGTTTTCCACCGCCCCATACCAACAGGGTTCAAGGTTAAGACGGGTATAGTTATTAGAGAAGCGGATGGGTGGTATATTTCCCTGACGCTAGAAGATAAGACGGTTCCTGTAACGGTTGCAGAAATTCAACCGACTGATGAAAAAACTTTTGGTATAGATTTAGGAATAACTAATTACGTTTATCTTTCTAATGGCGAAAGAGTTGAGAATCCTAGATTTTTGAGGAAGTCTGCCCAGAAGCTGGCAAGACTTCAAGCGAAGCTAGCTAACCGAGTTAAGGGTTCTAAGCCTTGGAAAGTTATCAAGGACAGGATTTCTAGACTTCATCAGTTCGTAGCCAGAGCTAGATTGGATTTTCAGTTTAAAACGGCACATGATCTGTTCGGGAAATGTGAAGTTTTAGCTGTTGAAGACTTGAGTGTCAAAAATCTGACTAGACGCGCCAAGCCCAAGACCGATATTGAGGATGGTAATTTGGTTTATTTGCCCAACGGTCAATCAGCTAAGAGTGGCTTGAATAAATCCATGCTTGATGCTGCTCATGGGCAATTCGCTAGCGTCCTAAAATATGTCGCCTGGAAATTGGGTAAAAGCGTTTTGTTTGTTGATCCGAAGGGAACTTCTCAACATTGCTGGAACTGCCTAAATAAAGTTCCGAAAGAATTATCGGAGCGGTGGCATTCCTGTCAGTGTGGAGAATCTTTGGATCGAGATGAAAACTCAGCTAAACTTATTAGAAAGATTGGTCTGAGTTACGAAAGTGGCGGGGGAACTCCGTCACTCAAAAAAGCCTTTGCAAAAAAGGAAAAAGAAGCCTGCGGTCTAACTGTACTCAGTTGACCGTCAGGTTGGTTCACAATAAACATCCAATCAAAATATTCAAGATGAACTCGATCGCTCAACAGTTAAAAGCAAAATTTGAAAAAGCATTCACCGCTGCATTCGGCGAAAGTTATGCAGGTGCAGATCCGATGCTAGCCGCCGCCAGCAATCCCAACTTTGGGGACTTTCAATGCAACGCGGCGATGAGTTTGGGGAAAAAGTTAGGAAAGCCCCCACGGGCGATCGCCTCGACAATCATCGAAAACCTAGATATTACTGACATCTGCGAAACCCCAGAAATCGCCGGGCCTGGTTTTATCAATTTGAAGCTGAAACCGGCTTATTTGGAAGCGCAAATTAGTGAGATCGCCGCCGACTCGCGTTTGGGGATTGAACCGGCGAAAACGCCTCAGACAATCGCGATCGACTTTTCGAGTCCGAATATAGCCAAAGAAATGCACGTCGGACATTTGCGATCGACAATCATCGGAGATGCGATCGCCCGCACCCTCGAATTTCAAGGCCACGACGTACTCAGAATCAACCACATCGGCGACTGGGGCACGCAATTCGGAATGCTGATCGCATACTTGCGCGAAGTTCACCCCGAAGCCCTCACAACCGCTGACGCCCTAGACTTAGGAGATTTAGTCGCATTTTACCGCCAAGCAAAACAGCGCTTTGACACAGACGAAACCTTCAAAGAAACCGCCCGCCAAGAAGTAGTAAAACTGCAAGCAGGCGCCGAAGACACCCGCCGCGCTTGGAAATTGCTGTGCGATCAATCTCGCCGCGAATTCCAAGTAATCTACGACTTGCTCGATATCAAATTAACCGAACGCGGCGAATCGTTTTACAATCCTCTATTGCCCGCTGTAGTCGAAGATTTAACCAACTTAGGTTTGCTAGTAGAAAGTGACGGCGCGAAATGCGTTTTTGTAGACGGTTTCACCAACAAAGAAGGCGAACCACTGCCGCTAATCGTGCAGAAAACCGACGGCGGCTACAATTACGCCACAACAGATTTAGCAGCAGTGCGCTACCGCATCCAAAAAGACAATGCAAAGCGGTTAATTTATGTCACAGATTCAGGACAAGCAAACCATTTTGCCCAAGTATTTGCAGTAGCCAGAAAAGCCGGTTGGATTCCTGAAGATGTCGAAATTGTCCACATTCCCTTCGGTTTGGTATTGGGAGAAGACGGCAAAAAACTCAAAACTCGTTCTGGGGAAACAGTGCGGTTGCAGGATTTGTTAGATGAGGCGATCGTCCGCACGCGCCAAGATTTAGAAGAGAGATTAAAAGTCGAAGAAAGACAAGAAACTGAGGAATTTATTGCTAACGTATCTCGAACAGTTGGTTTGAGTGCCGTTAAGTATGCCGATTTAAGTCAAAATCGCGCCAGCAACTATATTTTCAGTTACGACAAAATGCTCGCATTGCAAGGAAATACCGCTCCTTATATGCTGTATGCTTACGTGCGCGTGCAAGGAATTCGCCGCAAAGGTGAGATTGATTTTGATAATTTAGATGCTGGTGCGAAAGTAATCTTGCAGTCTGATGCAGAGTTGGTTTTAGCCAAACATTTATTGCAGTTGAATGAAGTGATAAATGCGGTTGGCGGCGATTTGTTGCCGAATCGAATTTGTCAGTATTTGTTTGAATTGAGCCAAAAGTTCAATCAATTTTTTGAGCAATGTCCGGTTTTGAAAGCTGAGGAACCGTTGCGGACTTCGCGGTTGATTTTGTGCGATTTGACGGCGAGGACTTTGAAGTTGGGTTTGGAGTTGTTGGGGATTAAGGTATTGGAGAGGATGTAATCTAAGGTTTGTAGCTGTAGGGTGCGTGAGAGCAATAAATATTTGAATCTAGATGATGAGACTATTTGCACTCACGCACCGCCCCAAACAGTATTGTATAAATTTTACAGTTCCCAGAATTTATTTCGCTTTTTAGGAGATTTTCCTTTCTTACCTTTATGTTGAAAATTTGCCAAGTCTATCTCTGCGTAGTTGAGGCGTTGGCGAAGCATTTCAAGGCTTTCCTGACAATCAATAGTTTCAGGATGTTTAGAGCCTAACTTTCGCTGAAGAATTTTAAAAAGTCGTAGCATTAGCGGTTCCGCTTCACTATAGCGATCCCGATCTAAATAAAAACAAGCCAAATTTTTGAGGCTAATTTGTACCTGAATATGGTCTTTTGCCAAGCAGCTTTCTCTAATTTGTAATGCTTTTACAAACAAAGGCTCCGCTTGGCTGTAGTGACCTTGACAGTAATATAAATAAGCTAGATCATTTAGACTAATAGCAACATCAGGATGTTCTTCTCCTAGCCAGTAAATTCTTGTTTTTAAAGCTTGTAAATGCAGAGGCTCTGCTTCATTATAGCGACATTGAGTATCATATAAATGTGCTAAATGATGCTGAGTTATTGCCAGATCGGGATGGTCTTCTCCCAATATTTTTTTCCTCATTTCCAAAACTTGGATTAATAAGGGTTCTGCTTCACTGGGATGATATTTTTCAAGGTATAACAGTGCTAGATTATTCAGGTGTGTTGCGACATCAGGATGGTTTTCTGCCAGTAATTGCTTTGTTATTTCCAAGGCTTGCTTATAAAAATTTTCAGCTTCAGCGTAGCGTTGCTGATGCTTGCAAATACGTGCTATATAGCTTAGTAAATTAGGCAAGTGGTTAACATTGCTAAAATCTTTGCTCTCCTCTATAGATCGCATTAACAGAGATTCAGCTTTTTCATATTCATCTTGTTCAAAATATAGTGCTACCAGATGGTTCAAGCAGGTTATGAGAAGATTAGTGTCTTCTTCACGCCAGTATTTGCTTAGATATAAGGCTTGCAAATACATAGTTTCAGCTTCATCATAACGACCTTGAAGGTTGTACAGGCTAGCGAGATTGATTAAACTGATTGATACGCAAACATTTTGTTCTCCGAGTAAGCGTTTGTCTAGTTCCAAAGCTTCTACTAATAGGGGTTCAACTTCCCTATAGCGACCTAGAGCTTTGTAGACGCAAGCCAAATTGCTGAGGCTTGTTGCCACTTGGGAATGCTCTGACCCAAAATGCGATCGAGTTACGGATAGACATTGCTCAAACCAAGGTAATGCTTGATCGTATAATCCTTGACCTGTATAAAATCGACCCAAGCCTACAAAAGGCACTGTTAAATACTTGTCATTCAGTAAATCCCTTAACTCTTTGTCTTTGGCTATCTCTGCCACATGGGGAATAGCAGGGGCAGCTATTTGAATCTGCTGATAAGTGGGTGAATCAGGGATTTGATCCGCTACTGCCCATGTGGCGTTTACAAATGCTTCTTTAAGTTCATTCACTTCTATTGACTCTTCTCGCTTCCCCCTCAAAAATTCTCGAATTAGGGGATGCAAACGACAGGCTGTATCACTCGTATACTTTAGCAGATGGCAATTCAATAAATCAGCTCTAGCTTCTTCCAAAAGTTCTAAATCAATTTCCTCATCTTCTGAGGTGAGCAGATAATGGTATGCTCCTTTCACTAGCCACCAAGGAATGTCAGCTAAGGCAAATAAACTCAGCATACAGCCCAATTTTTGGGCGTTTTCATATAATCGCTCCCAACTCAACTCAAAGGCAGCAGCTACCCCCAATTGGGCAGTCATTGTCGGGTCAGGTTTTTGGACAGCTATGTGTCTGAGTCGCTTTTCCTCCAGTAAAGACAGCATTGCCTCCAACGACAAATCCCGGCGATTATAAAGATAACACCCCACTAATTCCAACCCCAAGGGCAAATAGCCAAGCCACTCACATATTTGTTCGGCAACATCTAATTCCTGTTGAAAGCGATCGCCATCTTCAATCAGCACTTCCAACAGTCTCAGTGCCGCCTCTGCTTTCAGTTCATCCAATGGCAAATACGCCAAACCTCGCCCCAACTGTTCCCGCGATGTAATCAGCACCTTAAACCCAGATGATTTTGGTGGCAAATAAGGCTTTACCTCCTGCTTGTAGTCTGTGACATCATCGAACGCAATCAGCACATCTCCCGATGGCCAATTTTGCCAGCAGTACCTCAACTGATTTGGTAAATCAAAATCCTCTGGCGGCTTCAGGTTTAAGAGACTCCGCGCAAAACTAACAATTTGAAGCCCTACATCTCCATTTCTGACATCAATCCAACAAACACCGCCGGCACCGTCACCTAACCCCTCTAAATGTCGCTGCCCATAGCGATCGGCAAGTGCTGTTTTGCCAACCCCGCCCATGCCAATAATCGCGACAGCAGGAAGATTATTCTGTTGCTGAAACAACTCATCCAGCTTTTCAATATCCTGTTCTCGCCCTACAAACTCCACCACACTGCTGCGAGTAAGATTATCGTATTTCTCACGCCTCGGTTTGGCAAAGACTCGCTCCTTTTCCCTCAGAATAACATCGCACTCTTCTGGAGTTGCCGGAAATATTTCCTCATTTCGCCTGATGAAAACAGTGTCAGCAGGATAAGTTGTACTCCGTGTTGTTAAATCTCTGATCGTCCGGTGTAAATGGGGACTCGGCGGGATAGAAACCACGAAAATATTTTTGCCATCTATCTCAACTGTTTCACAGTGAACATCTGGAATAGGAGGCTCACAGGCAGGGTTAACCCTTTGCAGAATTTGTTTGGGGATTAGCAGGTTGCTAACATCAAATAAGTCTCTCGTACCATCAGGCCTTAACTCATCCCCAACCCCTATAATTAGATAGCCTTTTTGCTCAGCGGTGTTAACATTGCCATTAGTGAGTGATAGAATATCTCTGATGAACTCATCGCATTGCTTCTTGGCATCATCTTTATTGGGGTCTTTTAGTTTGTGCAGTTCCCGTTTGAAATCTAATTTCAAACCTTCGGGCTGGCTGATGAGTTTTCTAAGCTGCTGACTGTCCATAGTTTATGTCCTTTTAAAATCGAGCATTTACGGCTTTTTGTTAACAATTAAGGTATCCAGAATGCCTTTAAACATTGTTACGACAATTTGGCGATCGTTATCTCTGACAAAAATATCGTAATTAGGACTTGAGTTAATTTCAATTAACCAATAGGCTCCCTTTTTATCGATTGCTATGTCAAGCCCAGCATAATTAATCGAAATTTCCTCAAAAACAGGTTTAACAAAATCTTCAATTGCAGACATTAGAGTGGGATTAATTATATGTTTGGCTTTTGCACCTTCCCAGTGCAGCGGGCTTAAATTGCCCGCAAATTTAGCCTGAGATTTGTCTTTCTCGTACAGCAAAACTAGCTTTTCTTTGCAGAATACAGCCCGATATTCGTGGGCAATTTCGATATATTCTTGAGCTAGGGCCACATAGTCATAATCTTTGCTGTTGACGTTAAATATAATTTCTAGGGCTTCTTTAATTTGCTCTCTAGTTTTACATAAAAAAACATTGTTGCCACCAGCACCGCGATTTCTTTTGAGAATCACCGGGAAATCGAATTTTTTGTTTACTTCTAAAACTATTGATTCAATATCTGGGAAACTCAAATACTTTTTATACTTCTCCTCGCAGTGAGGCGAGACAAAACCGAGAGTTCTGGGAGTATTTATATTACCGTTTAATAGTTGATAGGTATATTCTTTGTCTTTAAAAATCTCTGCTACTGACGCGCTGTTAAATGCCGTCATGTAATTGACAAAATAATATTCTTCGCCGCCCTGTTTGAGTCTAATCAAGTTTTGGGAAGGATGCAGGATTTCGTAAGGGATATTTAATTCCTCACAAGCTTCGAGAACGAGACTGATATTTGTCAGCATAATTTGAACAGTATAAATGTTGAGGACTTACGCACCCTGACCTCAGAAACGCGGTTTCTTTGTCTATTTCTCCTGAGTAAATGCAAAACTCGTAGAAACCGGGTTTCTAGCCCCCATGCGTAAGCCCTGATTTTTTTCATTCACACTATACCACAGGAGGAAGCAATGAGCATAAATGGCGATCGCCTTACCTACTTACTGCTTTGTCCGATGTACTTTCTTCTGGCAAAACATAGAAATCAACATCGATTTCTGCATTCAGTTTAGCTGCTTGAGCGACAATATCTCGATCGAAATGTATGGCTGGTACACTGCCTCTTCGATAATAAATGACACAAGCAATCTCCGCAGCATAACACTTGCACAACTCAAGCAAAGGAACCCACCCGGGCTGAAGCTGTTCTAAAACCGAATTAATGTGTTCTTCTAAGTCAGCAGATTTTTCAATTTTAGAATACACGCTCCAACCATTTTCCTGATGCCGTCTAGTACCCCTAGGATTAATTAAGTCCCCTTTCCTCCAAGTTTCAGTTGGATTGATGCTTACCTTTACAGTCACTTCATCTGGATCGAATTCCATTCCCGTCAACATAAAGTAAGAGTAAATTTCTGACTCCATCAGCCCGCTCCTCTTTGATTAATTAATTAATTAAAAATCATTAATATTCAAATCCGTGAATTCACCGGCCCCAATACCACTTTTAGGTTTAACATAAATATTCCCTTCTGTGTCTTTGTAGAGGTCTCTTTTTGAAGCATTGCGTTTACCTTTGAGTAAATGAATGTTTTCACCCCCTCTCTGAAGCCTCTCGATTTCATCAATAGTCAGCAGCTTGTCTTGTCTCCAGTTTCGGTCTTCTTCACTATTCTCTAAATCTGTTTCCGTCATTCCTCACACCCCTAAAAATTTGAGAATCGCTTCCAAATCTCAAATCTCCAATTCGTTAGCGCAGCCCTCGAAGAGGATCGCACTTTTATCCAAACAACCGCTGCTGTCCGTTTGCCGCATCTTTCCCGGCATAAATCTCGCGCGTTCCCTTGGGAATGTAAATCCAATCGAATTCTTGTAAGCGGTTTGTTAAATTGGAAATGCTCACTCCCAATTCATCTCTCATTTTGTATAAATGCGACCACTTAGTTAAATCCCGTCCCTGTCTTTTTTCCTCCAAAATACACCGAGGCATCAACAAACAGCTTGCAAAATATTGCGCTTGCCATTCGATCGACAAAACCTTATTATCCGCACTCGCACCCCGACAAACAAACGGTTCCTCGACATCAGACGCCGTTTTTCCTTCATTGCCTAAGTTTAATTCCAACTGTTCCACAGTGCCGTCTGCTTCGTCTTGATTGACGTGTAGCACCCAGTGGCCGATTTCGTGGGCGATCGTCGATTCGATGAAGCCCGGCGGTTTTTCGAGAATCTGTTCGTTGATTTCGATTAACCGCTGCTGCGGCAAAATCCTTGCCGCGATCGCACCTTCTTCATCCGGCTCAATGCACTCCCAAACTACGCCTAAATCCAGAAAATCAGCAACCGTTGTCGCATCAAAAGGCCATCTCGGAGCAAAATTTTGCGTTTTCTGCATCTGCATCAAGATGTCATTTGCCAAACGCTCGATCGATTCTTTGGGATAGAAGCAATACGGCTTAAAAATACTCACTATGAGGGGCCTCTCTTACGCTTCAAAAGACTGTTTGAGCCAATCTGGATTTTCTTGCATCCGGCGGAAAAGAGCCTGCATTTCCTTCGGATTCTGCTTCAGCAGCGCTTCGTACTGCTGCGGCAGCCTCCCCGCCAAGAAAATCAATTCCTCTTCGTTTATGTCTAGATTCCGCGCTAACGCTCGGATTACCTCCTCTTTTGGCGCATAATCCGCTCGATCGTTCTCCAACTTCGACAAATAAGTAAAGTCCACACTTAGCATAGCAGCTAGCTCACGTTGTGAGTAAGCTTTGTCCTTGCGAGCTTGACGGATCAGTCTTCCAAATGTTTGTTCCACGGTTTTTTGCCTCCTGACAAGCATTCTAGCCTGTTTTGATGAAAAGTTCAACAAAATACTTGACGGGAAAATCAACCCGCGCTACCATGAGGTTAGTTGACGGTTTAATCAACTAGGGGAGCCTGACTGGTAGGGTTAAGGGTGCAAATTAGCCCAGCCCACACGCTACATATAGCGTCGTCAACTTCAGAGGAGTGAGAAGCGCTGGGCGTCAAAACGCTTGTACGCAGCAAATAAGGAGGAGCAGATCGCAAATGCTGAGAACCTGGACAGACACGCATTACAAGCTCGAAGACGATGACTGGCTATACATCGCCACCCACGAAGAACAAAGCTCAGCCTCACTGGTTTGTCCCGGCTACGCGCGGGATGGCGAAGGCTTCAGCATCCACTTCACCCCAGCGCACCTAGAAACGTTAGAGCATTTGCTCGCCGCGCTGCGGATTATTAAAGCTCAACAAGAGGCGATGCTTGAGTATACCTATCCCGAACCAAAAGCGACAACACATCTCATTCGGTAATCGAAGTTCGGCCACCAGCAATGTACGAGATTTAACTGATTACCAATTACCAATTCCCGGTAAAGCAATAAAGAACTAAGGAAAAACGAACAATGACTACTAAAACACAAGAAAGACCTACATTTTCAGTATTTGGTGCCAAACCGAGCAATGCTTTGCTAGTACCAGAAATCCCGATCGCCGTCCGCAATAATTGCCAAAGTGGCCAGTGGGCGATCGGCGACACCGACTACGGTTCCAAGTGTTCCATGACAATCCTCAAATTCTCCAAATTCTTCGGTTCCCTCGGTCAAACTTCCCACACATTGTGGGGTCAACTGTGGTTTGTCGCAGAAAGTGGCGAATTGCCGCAAGGAGTAGTCATGGTGACATACATCAAAAACCGCAGCTTGAACGATTTTAACCGTTTGGTAGCATCAGTTCAATCTCGCGGCGTAGAACCTGCAACCGGAATTTTTGTTCCCGAATTTGTCAAGCATTCCGGTCAGAAACCCGACGACAGCGGAGTAGTAAAACCGATCAACTACTACAGCTTGAAATGGTCTTGGAACGAGCGGAAAGATTGGGCTGTTATCGACCAAGCAGCAGCAGTTTTGTCAGATTCTAGCAATCAATCGCGGATGATTGACTTAGAAGGAACAAAAGCAATGGTGTGTTTAGATAACCTGCCGGCGCAGCAAGTTGCCTGCTTGATGGCTGCTCACGCTGGCGGTGAAAACGATGCTATGGCTTTGAATTCCAACGGCAGTATGTCGCTGCCGCCAGCCGAAGACCAATTAACTGCTGACTTGTTCTAATTTTGTTGTAAAGGCGCGATTTAATCGCGCCTTTGCCATAACTGTTACAACAGACTGAAATGAAGAAATTAACCAAGCTAAAAACCAAACCAAACCTGCAAGAAAGCCGTTTGAGAGAGAATCTGGAGCTGCTAGACCAAATTCGGACAGATGCAGTTAACGACCTCGAAAGTCTCACCGAGGACTTCCAGCACATGACTTTAGTTGCCGAATCAGTCCAGCGGAATTACCGAGCTTTGTTAGCCGAAAATCAATTGCTAAAAGGCGCACTTTTGAGTATAATTGATGAGTGCGCCTGCTGGGAAGGAAATCGGTGCGATCGCTGCTGGAAACTTCTCAAAATGCTAGCCAGCGATAATTCAGAAGAAAAACCCGACGCAGCCAGCAAGTACCGTTCCATTCTCAGCAAACTCCGCAACTTAGAATAACTGAAAACGTTTCACTAAAAAATCTCGAAAACTTATAATCAGGAGAAGCAAACATTATGACAATAGCAACTGCCAAGGATAGCAAAGCCCAAATTTTGCAAAACTTTCAGCAGATTTTAGCAGACAAAAAAAAGATCGAATCCAAAGTCGAAACCAAAGAACAGTCAGCCGAAAAAGCCAAAAACAAACAACTCCTCGAAGTCGCTTCCACCTACACAATTGACAGCATAGTCAAAGGCTTGGCCGACTTGCAATTAGATTTCGGCAGCATCATCAGCGGACTTTCCGAAAAACTAAAGGCGGAATCTTCCAAATTAGACGAATTAAAACGCGCGATCGAAATCGAAGCCCAACAATTGCAAGAGTTGCAGCAAATCCGAGTTGTAGCAGACGCCCTCCACATTTTAACTCAAGAGCACCGAGAAAAATTGACCCTGCTCGAACAAAACGCTGCTAACCAACGCGAAATTATCGAAAAAGACACGACCCAAAAACGCAAGGTTTGGGAAAAAGAACAGCAAGAATTTGATGCAGCAGTTCAAGAAGAAACTGCACTCATAACTAAAGAGCGTCAGCAAGAAACAGCCGATTACCAATACGAATTACAGCGCACCCGCAAAATCGAAACCGACGAATACGAAGAAACGAAACGCAAACTAGAACGGGACTTGCAAGAATCTACCCGCGAAAAAGAGAAAAATTGGACACAGCGCGAAAAAGTCCTCAGCGACAATCAAGCGGAGTTTGAAGAGAATCAAAGAAAAGCCGCCGGATTTGAAGAAGAACTCAAACAGGCTTATGTCAAAGCCAAAGAAGAAGCAATTCAAGAAGTTTCCCGCGAAGCTAAAGTCAAGGCAGATTTAGTGGATAAAGAATGGGAAAGCACTAAGCAAGGATATGAATTGAAAGTCCAATCTCTACAGCAGACTATTGATCGACAAACCGAACAAATTGCCGAAATTTCCGCGCAACTGCAAGCCACGATGAAGCAAGCGCAAGATTTGGCAATGAAAGCTTTTGCCAGCAAAGCTTAAAACCCAGTAAGGCGTGCAATGCCCACCTTACGGAAAAATGACAGAAATTTTCCCAAATATTAAGGAATGAAAAGTCATGAACAAAAGAGTTAGCGACAAAAGCACCAAGGCTGAAATTTTAGAAGCCTACAAGGAAGCAGCGCAAGAAAAAGCGCTGTTAGAATCGCAAATCCAACAGCTAAACGCTTCCCAAAAGCAAAAACCAGCCCCAGAAAAACCTATTGTGGAGGCACAAAAACCAATGGCTTTAACTCAAAATCCACAAAAAATGCAGTCCACAATCGACAATTTGATTTTGCTGCAATTTGGCTTTGGCGGCGCTGTCAGCGAGTTGTCTGAGAAATTAACTTCTGAAGCTGCTAAACTAGAAGAATTGCGGCGCACCGTGGGCGAGGAAATTCAACAACTGCAAGAGTTGCACAGTTTAGAAGATGTTGCAGAAGATACGCTGGACAATTTAATTCAACAGTACGAAGAAAGCGCGAAAACTTTTGCTGGCGAACTCAGCGAACAGCGCGAAACTGTTGAACAGGAATTGTTGGAACGCCGGCAAGCTTGGGAAAAAGAGCAGGAACTGCAAAAGTTGGCCGTTAAAGAACGCAATGAGCATCACCAAAAAGCTCGCGATCGGGATGAAGAGTTGTATGATTATGATTTGAATCTTCAGCGAAATCTGGACATCGAAGAATACGAACAGCGCCAGAAAAGGCTGTATCAAGAAATCGAAGAGTTTCAGCAAGAACAGGAGAAACAGTGGGCGGAACGCGAAAAATCTATTTCCGAACGGGAAAAACTTTACGCTGAGGTGAAAGCTAAGGTAGAAGCTTTCCCGAAAGAACTGGAAGCTAATATCAAGAACGGGAAAGATAACGGCCGCAATATTGGCAATTATCAAGCTAAAGTTAAGGCGGATTTGTCTGCTAAAGATATTGAAGGGCAAAAGCAAAATTATGAACTGCAAATTCAAGGGATGTTGCAGACAATTCAAAATCAAGATGCGCGCCTTGCTAGCTTGTCGAAACAACTGGATTCTGCTTTGAAACAGGTTCAAGATTTGGCGGTGAAGGCGATTGAGGGAGCATCGAATTTGAGTTCTTTGCAAGCAGTCAGGGAAATTGCGATCGAACAAGCGAAGACTCAGCAAAAAAATAAGTAATCCGTAGCGCTTTTAGGAGCTAATTAGGTTGCTTTAGATACCCGATTTCTTGAAGAAGTCGGGTATCTGGGTATTGAATGAGCGCATCACTCGGCGGTTGAAACCGCTACTCTACAAACGAAGTCCACTCCAAGCGGACTAAGAGAAAGTGCGTATTCTGTGTTGTTAGTTGGGTTTACTTAATTAGCTGCGATTAAGGATTAAAAACTGTTTAAGACTTTTCGCTTGCAGCCGATTTAGGAAACTTGCACTTTACCTCAACTTCTAAGTTGCTTTCTGCTGAACCTTCAGTAATGTAGGGGATGCCGGCTTTTCCACCCATTTTGATGGCAAATTTAAGTGTTACCTCTTCAACCTCAGCCGCACCAAAATCTTTAAAAGCCGTCACAGCATACATAGCATAATTGCGAATTAGCAGGCGAGCTTGCTGCATCCGATTAAGTGCATCGCTTCGCACGTCTCTCACTTCATCAAAAGGACTATCCTCCTCTGAGGTTGCGGCTTCGTCAATTGTGACTTCGTACACTTCAGAACCTTCTTTAAAAGCGAAACGCTGTAATTCTGACATAATGTTACCTTTTGTTAAGTTTTTGTAGAGTTTGCTGAAAGATCGAGCTTGCTTCCGAAAAGTTGAGTTATTCTAGCGATAGAATTAAAACAGCTATTTAGGGTGCGTGTCAACTAAGGCAGTATTTTTTTAAATCCAGGTTGAACTAAATGGCTCGTTACGCCCTTGTTATTGGTATTGCTCAGTATCAAAGCTCCAACCTCAAACCCCTCTCTAAAGCGGCTACTGATGCTGAAGTTGTTGCACGGGTATTAGAGGAATATGGCCAGTATACTGTTACTCGACTGCCACATCGCTGGAACGCTGAGACCCAACGTTTTGAAGTAGCACAGCAAAAAAGCGTTTCTGCTGATGAGGTATGTGAAGCTCTGCAAACTTTGCTCTTGGAACAAGGTACGAAAAGTGATGTACTGATTTATTTTGCGGGTCACGGTCTGACTTTTTTTGATAACTTGGGGGAGCAAAAAGGAGCATTGGCTACTTCCGACTGTCAGGTGGAAATGGTGGGAAGACAGGTGGTCAATTATAAATACGGGATTGATTTGTCAAGCCTCAATCGGCTAATTAAGAAGTCGGATCTGAGCAGTTTGGTAATGTTGTTGGACTGCTGTCATAGTGGATATTTTCTTGAAAGTCAGCTAGTGCAACAAACTTTAACCGCTTTCAGTACACAAAAGGATTATTATTTAATTACGGCTTGCCGGAGTTTTGAGACTGTAAAAGCTTTGGCTGGGGAAGCGCACGCCATTTTTACAGGAGCTTTGCTGAAGGGTTTGGCATCGGAAAATGCTAGTAGAAATGGGCAGGTCAGTGGCGATCGCCTATTTGATTATATCAGCAATGAACTTAAGGGCACTCAGTGGGGGCAAGAAGCGATTCGTATGGGCTGGGGCCGCTGCATTACTCTGGTAACGTATCCGCAACTAGAGACTTCGGCTACTGAAATTAATTTCGATCGCCAAAATCCGTATCTGGGACTTTCAGCTTTTGGAGCTGAACAAGAGAAGTATTTTTGTGGGCGGGATGAAGCAGTTCGGACGCTGATTACTCACCTTACAAATAGCCGTTTTCTATCTGTTATCGGCTACTCTGGTTCGGGCAAATCTTCTTTAATAAAAGCGGGATTGCTGCCAGACTTAAGTCGGGATAGAATTCCTGGTAGCAGTCAGTGGCCGGTTGAATCTTTTACTCCTGGTAAGCACCCCCTCGGAAAACTGGTGGATATTCTAGCTCGACATCGAGAGCAGAATCAGCTTTTTGTAATTTTTATAGATCAGTTTGAGGAGGTATTTACTCTCTGTGAAGATGAAGCCGAGCGACAGGGTTTTATCCGCCTGATCGCACAGGAGATGAAGGATACTGAGCGAAAGAGTCGGATGATTATTGCACTTCGTGGAGATTTTTTAATTCGCTGCGCTAATTATCCAGAAGTTTTAAATTTGATTAATCACATTCCGACTACAACTTATATTGTCAAGTCGCTAGGGATTGAAGAGTTGCCAGAGGCGATCGAGACACCGGCAGAACTGCACGGGGTCAAATTTGAGCGAGGGTTAGTATCCCAAATTGCCCAAGATGTGGCCGGTCAACCGGGAGCATTACCGTTATTACAATACGCTTTGAAAGAGTTGTGGCGAGTCTGCATAGAAAAACCAGAATCACCAGAGCCCTTACTGACAAAAAAAGGCTATGAAGAAATTGGCGGTGTTCAAGGGGCTTTGGAAAATCGAGCTAATGTGATCTACCAAAGTCTTAGTGATGGCGATCGCCTTTTTGTACGCAAACTGTTTATGGAATTGGTGCAGTTGGGTGAGGGTACGGAGGTAACGCGCCGGCGGGCTGATTGGGATAGATTGAGGGCGATCGCGGATTCTCTAGAGCAGTTAGATCGGGTAATTGGGTTGTTGGCTGGGGCGCAGCAGCGTTTAATTATTGTGGATGAAAACACGGTGGAAGTGGCTCACGAAGCTCTGTTGTGCCGCTGGAAGTTACTGAGTAATTGGATTGAAGAGGATCTGGAGAATATTCGGATTCGTCGGCGGTTAGAGAGAGCTTGTCGGGAGTGGGAAGAAACTTATGGTAAGTCAGATGATGCGCTGTTGACAGGTGCGCGATTGGCGGAGGTTGAGGAGTGGCAGAAGAGGGTGCAGCCGGATTTGACTGGGGATGAGAGGGATTTTTTACAGAAGAGTGTGGGTAGGCGCGATCGGCAGATTCAAGATGAAATAAAGGTACTAGAAAGGGAAATACAACTGACGGATGAAAAACTTAAGGCTCAAAAGCAGAGAACGAAATGGGCGATCGCATCTAGTATCCTTCTAACATTTACACTTGGTTTGGGATTACTAACCAATGTACTTGCAAGTCAGAAGAGAGAACAGGAAGCCATGACTATTGGAACCTTGATATCTACACCCCAAACATTATTTAATCAGAAAGATCAGCTTGGGGCAATGATAGCGGCAATCAAATCACTCTCTACCTTAGAAAAACTTAAGGGTAAAGATGCGATAGTTCCGAATGAGCTTAAGTCTGTAATCGCTAAAGTGCGGGAATATAATCGGTTAGAACATAGTCACGCTGTTCGAGTTGTGAGTTTTAGCCCAAGTGGTAAAACTATCGCTACTGGCAGTAAGGATGGTTCTATAAAATTATGGGATGCTGAAGGAAAATTTTTACAATCCCTGTCTGAAGACTTAGGACACAAACAGACAGTTTGGAGTATAGACTATAGCCATGACGGTGCCATTGCATCTGCTAGTAGTGATAAAGTAGTTAAAATTTGGGATGCTAGCGGGAAGTTCAGTAAAAATCTTACGGGTCATACAGATGCAGTCTATGACGTAAATTGGAACCCCGTTGCAAACAAAGTTGCTTCTTGTAGTGGAGATGGCACTGTAAGGATCTGGGATGTTACAACAGGAAACCAAATTGACTTTTTGGCTAATCAAGGAAGACTTCTAAAACTAGACTTTAGTCCCGACGGTTCAAAAGTTGCATTTGTTGGAAATGATAATAAGGTTAATATATGGAATATAAAACCTAATCCTAATAAAAATGAGCCTAAAGAAGTGATAACTCTAGGCAAGCATGATAATCAAGGTCGCCTTACCTTTGTAAAATTTAATGGAGATGGTACTATTCTTGCCTCTAGTGATGACGATGGAAATATTCAATTGTGGAATGTTAAGGCAAATAAGAAAATAAGAACTATTACCTCGTCGGGGAGTGTAATAGAGGGATTAGCTTTTAGTAGAAAAGAGGATAATATTATCGCTGCTGCCCTTGATGACGGCTTAGTAAAGATGTGGAATTTAGAGGGCACTTTTCGAGAAAAGCTGGAAGGTCATCATAATCTACTTTGGTCATTAAGTTTTAATCTAGCTTCTAGAAGTGAAATAGTTATTGCATCGTCTAGCGAAGACACAACAGTAAAGCTATGGAAAATTAAGAAGTATAAAGATTGGGATGATAAGGTGGAAAGTATGTTAGAATATAGTTGTGATTTCTTAAGGTCATATTTTCAGACCGCTCAAAAATTATCGTCTGAAGCTAAAGAGAGCCATACTATTTGTTTGCAAAAAAATATAACTGAATGAAATAGTCTTAAATAACTAAATTATTCAGTCAATACAAGAAATCAAATTCAATTGATAGGGAGAAAATGGATATGGATTTATTGGAAGCATCTCTAAGAATTACTCGACCCACATTGGAACGAGATGATTTAGTAGATTTGTCGATGCGGGAAAATCCGAGTGAAGAGCAAGTGCAGAGTGAGTTAGAACGTAGTGCAAAAATTCACGAAAAACTGTCAGAACTGGCAAATATTGCTCTACTTCGGTTGCCAGATTGCAAAAAAGTTTTTCCTGGCTGTTGCCCAGAATATAACGCAATAATCGAGCTGACAACAAAACTCTTGGAAAATTCTCAATACAATTATGACGGGCGGCTAAAGTACCTAGACGTACTTATCAAGAAACCTGAATTAATTACTCGATTTTTAAACAAGCCTGTTAGTAGTTAAGCCTCTTAAAGTCAAAAGCTATATACAAAGGTGTTGCACCTAAGGAGAGAAACCTTAGAATGAGCAGGGGACAGGACGAAAATCCTGCCCTATTTCTCATGGCAAATCCCAAAGTCGCTAAAAAGTTTTTTCCTAATCAAACGATGCAGATTGTAGCAAGACTTTGGAGAATTGGTATTAACACCATAGCCCCTCACCCTCCCCAGCCGCTATACTCAAACCAGTATCCCCAAGCACCAAACCAGATGGTACAACAACTCACCCCTGAAACCAAACCAGAAATCATCTACCCCGATCGCGACGGAGAACCAATAGCAGACAACACCAAACAATTCCGATGGATTGTCACTATTAAAGAAAATCTAGAAATCTTGTTTGCCAGCATCCTACTCAAGCTGAACAACAACGGCAGCGTGCAGAGGAAGCGATCGCCCAACTTGAACAAGAACGACATCGTTATCAAACTTTGCTACAACAAATACAGCAGCAAACCATAAACGCCGACCCTAGTAATTAACAATACGAATCCAACTAAATCAATCTCCCTTAGTCCAGTTTTCAAACTGTCCACTCCTACCAAGTCTTTCGAGAGCCTTAAACCCTATCTACAGCGTTCTAATTTTTAGTAAAAAGCCCGATCGCACTGTTCACTTATCGAAACTGTCCCTTCCTCTCCTGACCGCTTCACTCACGCTATCTATTCTTTAAGTTAATGGACCAAAAGATATATTTGACTTAGAGGCACTATGCAGAAACAAATCCTACGCCAAAAAGATACTAATGCTTGGATACTTCAGTGCTGGGTTTCTTTTATTGTTGCCCTTTCCGCAACTACTGTAGGTATCATTTATTTACAGGTAGACCCCTGGCAAAAAGCTTTTATGGGTATGGGTTTAACTTTTTCTGTCGGCTCGTCTTTTACTTTAGCAAAAACCATTCGCGATAACAACGAGGCATCAACATTAACTGCCAGAATCGACGAAGCTAGAGTTGAGAAAATTCTCGCTGAGCACCATCCTCTCAAATAAACTTTAATTATACAATGTATACAAAAAACAGCCCGCGCGGGCTGTTTTTGTTGTTTGAGTCACAGGTTTTAACCAGTGGATGTGAATTGGGGATTTCAATGGGTACCTTTGAACTTACGATCGCCCAACTTATTCTTTTGTCGCTGGCGAACACCGGCCTTAACTGTCGCCATATCCACCGGAAAACCAACGACAGGAATCACCTGATCCTTGCGTTCTTCTTCCAGATTCTTGAGTTCGGTGTAATCAACCCAGTGAATGCAATTCACCGGACAAGTGTCGATCGCCTCAGCAATCAACTCTTCAGAATCCCCGTCTTGTCGAACTACGCGCGATCGACCGTAATCCGGTTCAATATAAAAAGTATTGCGAGCAACGTGAGCGCAGTGCTTGCAGCCAATGCAGGTAATCTCATCAACATAGACACCTTTTTGGCGCAACACGCCGCCCAACTCCGGTTCCAAACCAGAGCGATCGGGCGCATCCCGCAAAAAACCCCCCAACTCCGGCTCTAAACCAGAGCGATCAATTGCTGTATCTATTCCGAGTCCAGAAAGCTCAGACATTTAGACCCCCACAATAGTAAATAAGTCCGCACAGGCGGACTTTGATGAAACAAGATTGCAAAAATCTCGAAAAATTATTAAGCGCACCAGCGTTGCACCACCAAGCGGAGCGAACCGTCTTGATTTTGCTTTTGCTCAGAAATTTGGAAACCCTGCTTAGCGCTTTCATTCACCACAGTATGGTAAGCGTAGCGCTGAGTCACCTTATTCAGAAAACGGTCTACAGACCAAGCTTGCTGCCAAAACTGCAAGTCAGCCACCAATTCATACTCAGTCCCGTTCCAGCTAAAACCTACGTCGTAGCCGTTTTTTTGCTCAATCACGACCTCAGCGGTGCTGGTTAGGCCGCGATAGCCACGCACCTCAGTCGGGCCAGACTTCCAGTCAATACCCAAGTCAGTTAAAGCAGCTTCCAAAGAATTCAAATTGCGGATCTGGGTCTTAATTTGGCTAAAGTGTGACATGGTGATTCCAAAAAAATTTAAGTGAACTCAACAAAAAAAATTACCAATCGCTAAAAGCCACTTGGGCCGTCGCTTCGGCTGACTGATGCAGCGCTTGCGTGAAATATTCAGATGTTGACTCTTGGTGAAGCACCACGCCGAGCTGAGCTTCAATTGCAGCCGTTACCTCAGCACAGGAAGCACCGACAATGCCGGTGACTGTTTCCTGTACGCGGCCATCTGGATAGATCACAAACTCTAGTGTTTCCATAATGCGGGCTGACTGAATAGGAATATTGAGAACAGACACCGACACCAGCAAGCCAGGGACGATGCCTCCTGAAGTAGCTTCTTGAGAGTTGGCTGACTGACAAAGCGCTATATCAATTTTGACGAATTGATAGGTTTTGAGTCACAACTTAACAGAAGTTATTAATAGGTAGAAGCAATACATCAGTTGTATGTAAAGTTTCGCGTAGATCGTGACAGCAGTCAAGTCGGTCGATTTTAGATTTTAGATTTTAGATTTTAGATTTTAGAGGGAGGAGGAAGGAAGAGGGGATGAACCGCAGAGGGCGCAGAGGGCGCAGAGGGCAGAAGGCAGAAGGTAAAAGGCAGAAGGCAAAACGCAAAAATATAAATTCCCCCACTTCCCCTCTAATTCCCTCTGGGGTCTAAAACGTCTCGCAGGCCATCCCCCAAAAGGTTGAAACCCAGAACAGTCAAGGTAATCAGCAAACCTGGAAACACGATCGTCCAAGGAGACGAAAGAGCGTATCCGCCCTTAAAAGCATCAGAAAGCATTGTCCCCAACTCAGGAACCGGCGGCTGTGCGCCCAAACCCAAAAAACCTAAACCTGCAGCTTCTAGTGTCGCCGTACCAGTCGAAAGAGTTGCTTGTACAACTAAAGGCGCGAGACTTCCCGGCAAAATGTGGCGAAAAATAATCCGTAAGTCGCTGGCGCCCAAGGCTTTGACAGCCAAAACAAATTCTTGTTCCCGCAGAGACAGCACCATACTGCGAGTTAAACGGATGTAAATTGGAATTTGCACGAGGCTGACAGCGATAATTACGCTTTGCAGGCTCGGCCCGGTGACGGTAACAACGCCGATCGCCAGTAAAATCGAAGGAAAAGCTAACAAAATATCCGCCAAAGTGCCGATCGCAATTTCCAGCAACCCCCGAAAATACCCGGCCACGAGCCCCAAAAGCGCTCCCACAATTAAACCCGCACCCACAGAAACCAGGCTAACGAGTAAAGAGATCCCCAATCCGTGCCACACCCGCACCAACAAATCTCGCCCCAAACTGTCGGTGCCAAACCAATGTTTAGCGCTAGGAGCCACTAAGCGCGACAAATAATCTCGATCGACCGCCGAATCGTAAGGGGAAAGTAGGGGGGCCAACAGTGCCGCGATCGTCAGCGCTACAGTCAAAATTAAGCCGATTTTCCCCGAAGTCGATCGCCAAAATCGTTGAAAAGCTGCTTGTGGAAATATTAAGTTTTTATTCCATCTTCGATTTTCCATCTTTTGCTATCACAAAAAAACTGAGGAATTAAGCAACTATTAGGATAAATTAACGCTCGCGATCGCCCCCGACAACATCCCCACCAACCATCAGCCGTGGGATCAATCTAAAATCTAAAATCTAAAATCTAAAATCGGATGACCCTTTAAGATATAGAGAACAAGATCAATTTAAAAGCGCAATGACATCAACTCTACTCAAAACCTCAGCCCGATCGCCCCTCAACGCCCCAACAATCCGCCATTTCCCCAACGGCCTCACCGTTATAGCCGAACACTTGCCGGTCGATGCTGTTAACCTCAGCGTGTGGCTCAATTTAGGCTCAGCCGTCGAACCAGACGACATTAACGGCATGGCTCACTTTTTAGAACACATGATTTTTAAGGGAACTCCCAGCATTCCCAGTGGCGAATTTGAGCGCGCGATCGAGCAACGCGGCGCTGTCACCAATGCTGCCACCAGCCAAGATTACACTAACTATTACATCACCACAGCTCCTAAAGATTTTGCCGAACTAGCTCCCCTGCAAGTCGATGTGTTGCTCAACGCCAGCATTCCCGACGACGCCTTCGATCGCGAAAGGCTGGTAGTCTTAGAAGAAATTAGACGATCGGAAGACAATCCCCGCCGCCGCACCTATCAGCGATCGATGGAATTAGCCTTTGAAGTCCTGCCCTACAAGCGACCGGTACTCGGCCCGACTGCGGTAATTGAACAGTTGACAGCGCAACAAATGCGGGATTTCCACAGCAGCAGATATCACCCAGGAGCCATGACAGCCGTAGCTGTCGGCAATTTGCCAGTCGATCGACTAATAGAAATTGTCGCAGACAGTTTTGCAGCAAAAAGTACACCACAAAACAACAAAATAAATCTGCCTGCTGTCAGCAACTTTCACCCAGAATCCCAAATCCTGAACTACGGCCAAGAATCGCCGTTTACAGAAACAGTCCGCCGCGAATTTGTAGACTCTGCCCTTCAGCAAGCGCGACTGATCGTGATGTGGCGAGTGCCAGGTTTCATGGAAATGTCCGAAACTTATGCCCTCGACGTTTTGGCGACAATTTTGGGACACGGCCGCACAACTCGCTTGGTTCAGGATTTGCGCGAAGAAAAAGGGCTAGTTTCGTCAATTTCGGTCAGCAACATGACTCAGCGACTCGGCGGCGTATTCTCTATTTCCGCTCAACTAGCAACAGAAAACTTGGCAGCAGTGGAAGCAGCCATCGTCCAACACATCCGCACTCTCCAAACTGAACTGGTGACAGATGCCGAAATTTCCCGCATCCGAACTCAAGTAGCAAATCGGTTTATCTTTGGTAACGAAACTCCGAGCGATCGAGCAAGTTTGTACGGTTACTATCAGTCGATGGTAGGAGATATCGCTCCCGCCCTCAACTATGCCGCCTGCATCCAAGCTCAGACTGCCGAGGATCTCCGAGAAGCCGCTGTCAAATATCTGTCTCCCGACGCGATGGGTGTTGTGGTAATTCGCCCGGACGAAGCATAAATCGGACTTCGCCTCAACAGGGGAATTCTGCCATCCATCTGCTTTTAAGGCATCCAACAGCATTGGGGATTCGGCAGAAACAATGTCAACGCGCACCAGGGATTTTTAGTCAATAGTGCGTGAAATTCGATCGGCTCTCGCCTTGAAGGTTTTGTATCCAATAATTAGTATGAAGCCTTTAAGGTACGGGCTATCGGCAAAATTACCGTAATTTTATGAGACGATAAACTGGGAATTATTGATGAGCCAGCAATTTAGTCTAGGAAAACCGGGTTTATTGGCGATCGTAATTCTAAAATCTAAAATTTAAAATCTAAAATCTAAAATCGATTGAGCGGCAAAATTACCGTAATTTTATGAGAGGATAAACTGGGAATTATTGACGAACAAGCAATTTAGTCTAGGGAAACCAGATTTATCGGCGATCGTAATTCTAAAATCTAAAATCTAAAATCTAAAATCTAAAATCGATTGACAGGGGCACGCAAGCATGAAATTACAAAACTTTCTCAACTCAGAAATTAGGTACGATGCCAAAGCAATCGCTGCAGACGACGAACTCAGTGGCCAAATTCAAAGCCGCCTCATTGACCTGGGTTTACTGAAGCCTCCCGTAGACGGAATTTTTGGCCCTCTCTCTACCGCCACCCTCCACCGATTTCAAACTCTGATGAAGTGCGGCGAAGCGGGTTTTTTGGGAGCAGTCACAGCCAAAAAGCTGATCGAAACCAAACCAGAGGACATTCCCACACAGCCCCTGATCCTGAAAACGCTCAGAGACACCATTTTAAAATCAAAACCGGTCGCGTCTTCTCAACTTCAGGACTCAGAAAAACAAGTAATACCAGCCGGAAAAGAGTTGGAGATCCTGGCTTTTGCTCCGGCTCGGGGTCACATCAGAGTTGCTCTCCGCAACGAGTCTTTCAAAGGTTCAGGGGTTTGGTATGTTTTCGGAGGACACGCTCAAATTACTCAAGACAGCATTCTGCTTTTTCCGAAACCTAATCCCCCAACTGTCAGGCTTGGCATTCCTTATCTATCGCAAATGGATAACTTGAATAATCCTACAGGTTCTTGCAATGTAACTTCATTAGCGATGTGTCTGGACTTTTTGAAGGTGCCACGGCGCAAACAAACCGGGCAATATGAAGACGAACTCTACGAATATGCGATCGCCAAAGGTTACAGTCGCTGGGATCCCTACGATTTAGCAAAGATTGTTAGAGATTACGGCGCTCAAGATTTCTTTACCGAGAATGCAACTATTGATGACGTTCAAGATTGGCTAGCCAGCGGAAATCCCGCTGTCATCCACGGATACTTCACATCTTTCGGTCACATTATAGTTGCATCAGGCTACGACAGCGAGGGATTCTTCGTCCACGATCCCTATGGCGAGTGGTTCCGAACTGGCTACGATACAAGTGTCAGCGGTGCTTACTTGCACTATACTTACCGCTTAATCCGCAGCCTCTGTATACCTGACGGAAATTTTTGGGTTCATTTTATCTCGAAGTAATCGTTAAGAGTCATTAGTCATTAGTCATTAGTCATTAGTCATTAGTCATTAGTCATTAGTCATATCATGTCCGGTCGATCGACAGCGATTTTTGTAGGGGCCCGTGAGCCAACAATACCTGCCAATAATTGACAATCTCAAAAACCCGCCCCGACCGGGATATCAGGGTTAATTTATCGGACATTATATCATCATTAGTCATTAGCTAAGAGATAAGTTGGCTCTTGAATTATTCGGCGATTCAAATCGCTTAAGAGTCAACGAAATCCGAGCAGAGGGGGGCTAAAGAGTAAAAGGGGTATTAAAGCCTGATTTTGTATTAGCCATATTTTCTCTCACTAATGACTGCTGACTAATGACTAATGACTCTGAATTTTCATACTCAAATCCAGCCAAGTCGATCGCGTAATCGGAGCACTGGTAGAAATATAGTCAACTCCGGTTTCCGCTACACTTCTAATTGTTTCTAAAGTAACATTGCCGGAAGCTTCAATTTTTACCCGATCGCTCTTTTGGCGAATTATTGCCACAGCCTGCCGCATCAAATCGCAGGACATATTATCTAACATGATAATATCGGCTTTGTGCTGCAAAGCTGTCTCTACTTCGGCGAGAGTTTCGGTTTCGACTTCGATCGTCAGCGGATAGGGGATAGAATTGCGAATTAGGGCGATCGCCTCTGCAATTCCTCCAGCCGCCGCAATGTGATTGTCTTTAATCATCACCGCGTCATCTAATCCCATCCGGTGATTGCAAGCACCACCGACTTGAGTCGCGTATTTTTCCAACAATCTCAACCCTGGCGTTGTCTTGCGCGTATCCACTAATTGCACGGGCAAATCGGCAATTTTGTCAACATATTTCTGAGTCAAAGTAGCGATGCCGCTTAAACGCATTGCCAAGTTTAATGCTACTCTTTCTCCGGTTAGCAGCGCATCGAAATTGCCGGAAATCTCGGCGATTACTTCTCCTTTTTCGCACAGTTTCCCTTCTGGTACTTGGGGGATGAAACTGAGGCTGCTGTCTAAAAGTTTAAATGTGCGATCGGCAATTGGCAATCCCGCAATGACTCCAGCTTCTTTGACAATCCATTTAGCAGTACCCTGGATGCTGTTTGCGGGAAATAAGGCCGATGTTGTGCGATCGCCCCTACCGATATCTTCTAGTAGCCAGTTGTGCAATAGGGAGTCTAAAACTATCCAAGGCGGTAATATTGCTGTCATGTTTTTGTCGGTTGTTATATCAAGATGATATCTACTAGGAAGAATAGTCGATCGGGTGATTTTAGGCAAGTTGCAAAATAAGGATGGTGTCAGTGCGATCGGGGGCGATTCCCTACCCTTCGGGAACGCTTCGCGAACGGGATAGCTTCGCTTCACGGGATTTAGGAGGCGGGGGCGATCGGGCTAGATCATGGGGTATTCTGTTGCTGACATTGGGTGTTGGTGCTTTAATGGAGTAGATGCGTTGCGATCGCGAGCAGAAACCATGATACAGCCAGTCATTTTAGAAAAATTAGCAGAACTCCCTGAGTCTCTTCAGACAGAAGTGCTTCATTATATTGAGTTTTTGATCGAAAAGCAGGCTAAAAACTTAAGTCAAGAAAAGCCGACAAAGCGAGGCGGGCTTGGAATTTGGAAAGGTAAAATCTGGATGTCTGATCATTTTGATGAACCTCTAGAAGATTTAAAGGATTATATGTAAACATGAATATTCTACTGGATACCCATACTCTTCTCTGGTACTTGGAAGACAGTAAACAATTAAGTTCTCAAGCAGCAGAAATTATTGAAGATCCAAGTAACGCTCTCAGGTTGAGTATCGCCAGCTTATGGGAAATTTCGATTAAGCTTGGTTTAGGAAAACTTAGCTTACAAAACTCATTCTCTGAGTTAGAGGAAGTGTTGCAACAACTAAAGATAGAAGTTCTGCCCATCGCATTCTCTGATACAGAATGCTATCTTAACTTGCCGCTGCATCATCGAGATCCTTTCGATCGCATTCTGGTAGCACAGGCGATTAATCATTCCCTTGTTTTGGTTAGTCGCGATGTGGCTTTTGATGCCTATGACATTCAGCGGGTATGGTCATAATGAATGCAAATATACTATCTTCCTTGCTAATTTAGAACGAACCTGATAAAATAAAATTCAGATTTTCCGCATTCTTCTTGCTATCAAGGCTTCACACCTAATTACTATCTAAACTGGGAGTTTGAATATGCCTGCTTCTGACGAGACAAATAAGGCCATTAACCGCAATGAATCTTTAGTAACAGAAATCCTAAAAATTGTTGATAATCTCCCAAACTTTGTTCCCATTAAAGGCGACATTCAAGAGAAACTGAACGATGTACGTTCTGCTATGCTAGGACTACGAGCGCCAAGGATCATGGTAATAGGTCGATCTAGATCCGGTAAATCATCCTTAATTAATGCAATATGCGGGTTGAAAGTTGCAGAAATGAGTGATACAAAGCCAGAGACAGGCGAGGCTGAATGGAAAGATTACCATCACGACGGCGTTGATTTACTACATATTCTGGACACACGGGGTTTACACGAGGCAGTAGTTCCGACAAAAGCCGATCCAGCAAAAGATCCATGTGACAGCATCATGAAAGCTGTAAACAAAGAGTGCCCAGATGTTGTTCTTTTTATATGCAAGGCGACAGAAGTTCATAGTGGTAGTCAACAAGATATTGATAGTTGTATATCTATTCTCACGAAAATCAAGAATAAATATAATCGTGAGTTACCCGTGATTGGAGTTTTAACTAAGTGTGATGAACTAGCTCCTCCAAGGGTTACTTTACCCACAAATAACGAGAGAAAAAATCGCAATATTGATGCAGAAGTCCAAAATTTCTATGGTTATTTACAACAGCGAGAGAAGTTGCAATCTCATATAAAGAAGGTTGTTCCAACCGTTGCATACGCTGAGTATGAAAATGGCAGAAATGGTTTGATACTTCCTGACGAGGACGACCGATGGAATATCACTGAATTAGTTGAAACAATGATCAAATATACGCCCAGAGAAACACGCGGCTCTTTGGCACGAATGGCACACCTTGCAGAGTTTCAACTCACTGTTGGTCATACAATTGTTGCAGCCTGTTCTGGATTGAGTGGCGTTGTCTCCGCAATCCCGATACCTGGTGCAGCAATACCAGCGGTTGTGGCTATTCAAACTTTTATGGTGATGTATATCGGTTGGCTGAGTGGTCGGGAGTTTTCGGAACAAACAGTCAAAGATTTTGCGGTAACTGGGGGAGTAGCTGCTGGTGCAGATGCTGGAATGCGGGGCATCGCTGACATCGCTTTGAAGTTCATACCTGGTTGGGGTAGCGTGCTGTCTGCGGGAGCTAGTACAATTGCTACAAAGGGTTTGGGGGATGCAGCAATCGCTTATTTTCTTAATAACGGTAAAGCCCACTCTTGACTGCTAAAATAAGGGCGATCGCCTGTGATGATTGTGTTAAAATATGGTTCGAGTCCCCCGCAATTCTAGCGTAAGGATTCAGGTCAAAAAAGACTTAAGTGGCGGCATCTGGTAAAATAAAGGAATGAAAAAGCCCACAGCCACCAGACAGAAGGAAAAAACCGAAATAGAGCAGTTGAGCCAAGCTGAACTGGTAGAAAT
This sequence comes from Microcoleus sp. B6-A1, assembly GCF_036705085.1. Lineage (NCBI taxonomy): Bacteria > Bacillati > Cyanobacteriota > Cyanophyceae > Oscillatoriales > Microcoleaceae > Microcoleus > Microcoleus sp. B6-A1. The sequence goes on along the minus strand of NZ_JAUBTU010000015.1, from coordinate 45 downwards.
GGTACTGGGGCTGCAAAAAATCATTGCAGAATTGCAAGAAAAACT
>NZ_JAUBTU010000159.1:0-6489 GCF_036705085.1 Microcoleus sp. B6-A1 | reverse complement strand
ACTCTAATATCAGACGCTTCAATTTTGCTCATCTTTTAAAAATACTCGATCCCGCGATCCCACCTGCGGAATGTGGGGTTATCGCAATGGTTGCAACAAATTATGGGTTCAGTCTTCCAAGAAATCATCCCCATAGATGGCAAAAGTTTGCGAGGTTCTTACGATCGAGAGAAAGGTTTAAAAAACTTACATTTAGTGACAGCTTGGGCGAGCGGACAGCGTTTGGTACTCGGGCAAGTCAAAGTACAAGACCATTCCAATGAAATCACAGCAATTCCAGCCCTACTAGAAGTAATCGACATTGCCGGGGCGATTATCACCATTGATGCGATGGGGACTCAAACAGAAATAGTCCAACTGATTCGTCAGAAAAAAGCCGATTATGTCGTGGCACTAAAAAGCAATCATCCCACTCTTTACAATCAAGTAAAAGACTGGTTTGCAACTGCAAAAACTCAGAACTTCATAGGAAGTGAAATGAGTTATGATTCCCGAACCGAAAAGGGGCATCATCGCGTAGAAAATCGAAAAGTCTGGGCGGTATCAGTTGCCCAATTAGGCGGACTTTACAAGCAAGAACCATCTTGCTGGATTACGCACTATTGTGATCGCCCTTAAGAGTTCGTCATCTGTGGAACAAAACCACTCGTGAGGTGCAGTTTTACCTAAGTTCTTTGCCAGTAGATGCCCAGCTCAATGGTCGTGCTATTCGCCAACACTGGGGCATTGAAAACCAAGTGCATTGGAGTTTAGATGTGACTTTTAATGAAGATCAGGACTTACGCATAAACACCATATATAGCGTTTATGAGGATCTTGAACTACAACCCGCTAAAGGGTGATTGCCCCGCCTGCTAGAATCCAAAACAATCTAGACCCTAACTGACTAAAAATACGATATGCTGTCTTGAAACCCACTTAAACTAAAGTCATAGCGACCGAAGGATTGCGAAGTTCTTCGGTTAAATAATTACCGAGTAACTTGTACTTAATTTGATAAACAGTCTGGTGAGTTTTCCTCGCTAAATGCTTCAACCTTACCCAGACTAAAATAGCACAGCTAATATGATTTCTTTGAATGCGAGCTTTTCGACATTGACACTTGTCAATTCCCGTTAACTGTTTAATTTCTCGATGAAACTCCTCAACCTTCCATCTCAGGCCACACTCTTTTTGTACAACCTCAGTAGAATTTTGAGCTTTATCGTTTGTGGCAATAAAGTCCGTGCGGTCGGTAGAGACCTCTACCCGGAATAATTTCACTTTTTTATTTTGAGGAAATTTTTTAATTTTGATTAATTTCCCGCTTTTAAATTCTTCTTTACTCCAACTTAGATTTTCTATCCTTTGATAAGGGTTGACTCCATCAGTATCATCTACCAGCCGATTTTTTTAAAGCGGACAATAGTAGATTTTTCCTAGTTCGTCTATGAATTTCATTAAATCTGAGGTGGCATACCAAGCATCCATTAAGACCGTGCTAAAGGGAATTTATTTATGAGATTTTAAATTATTCAGCATATCCTTAACATGATCCAGCTTAGACTTTCCATCCGATTCTGGAGCGTAAATCCGGTAATCAATTATCCAAAAATCCTGAGTTTCTCGATTAACATATACACAGTTAACTAGCCCAATGCCCTCGATAACTCGATGTTCATTACCACTATATTGGCGACGAGAAATTTCGATTTCTTGAGAATAACTTTTATCTAAAACTGTATCATCAAAAATTACGGCAGCTTTTTCAGATATCAAGAGAAAGGTTTTTTACATTTTCCCAGATTAAGTGAGGAGTTAATTTTTCCCTCCTTAAATAACGATTTATCGTATCATGGCTGCACTTTTTTAAGTGGTCAGCTAGATTAGTAATTGTATAATTAACCTGACTACTCAGTAAATATTGGCAATAGTCTAGCTTGGTAAATCCCATACAACTTACCCCTTTTTTATGCCTCCACTATAAAATAATTCCTCTAAAAAATCTATTGACTCTACCTCTGTTAGAATTGAAATTTCTCATGTAAAACTCAAGATAGTTAATTTGTAAGGATTCAGGTCAAAAAAACTTCAGTGTCAAAAGCTGGTAAAATAAACGAATGAAAAAGCCCGCAGCCACCAGAGAGCAGAAAAAAACCGAAATCCAGCAGTTGAGCCAAGCTGAACTGGTGGAAATGGTACTGGGGCTGCAAAAAATTATTGAAGAATTACAAGAAAAACTAGCCATTGCTACGGGGAAAAGTCGAACCACCAGTCAGACTTCATCAAAGCCCCCATCAACGGATCTGATCCAAAAATCAGAGAAACCAACAGTCCAACCAGAAGCAGACCAAAAAAAGAAACCAGGTGGACAACCAGGTCATCCCGGGAAAACCCGAAAAGGGTTTGCACGAGTAGACAGAACCGAAATTAGCTCACCCGACATCTGTCTCAATTGTGGCAGTAAAGGGTAGTGCTTTTATGTAAAGGATGGAGAAAATTGAGTCGGTTGAGTTTTCAGCATTGCTAATCGGATTTGATGATTGTAGTCATGAATAAAATTCCAAATAGCACCCTGATGATTCTCCAACTTCTTAGAAAACGATAATGTCTTCCTGACTAATCGCGAAATTCGCTGCCTGAGAGTATTATTTAATCGTTCAATGTAACTCGTCAATCCGCTTTCTTTCCCCACAGGCTGATGCCGTTTAGTCGGTAAAACCGCAGCATATGCCTCCCAATGATCGGTATAAATCTTGGCACATTGGCGATAGACACTCGGTAGGGAATCCCATAATGCAAGAGCCGACTTTAAGGAACGGTCTCCAATATGACATCCGATCACTTCCCGAGTCTTGGCATCCATCGCTAACCAAACCCATTGTTTATTCCCTTTGTTGTCTACAAAGGACCATAGTTCATCCATTTGGACGGTGTGTTTTCCGACTTCTTTTGGGATAACTGTAGCCTTGGGTTTTACGCCAGTGTACAAGTGGTTTACATAATTTTGAAGCCAGAAGAGAGGAAACACCCAGGACTCGGGCAATGCCAGCAAGAGAAATCCGTTCAAGGAGAAGCAACTCAATTTTTGCGCCCGGTGTCGGTGTTTTTGGGTTGCCACTTAGGATTTTCGACAAACTGGCGACCACAGTCACGACATTTATGGTTTTGTTTTCCGCGACGAGTCATACCATTTTTCATCACATCGTCAGAACCACAAGTGGGACAAATCAAATAGGGTTTCATCATGAGACTCCTCAAAAGATTGGCATAGAGCTATTATCCTCTATCCTTTACATAAAAGCACTACCCAGTAAAGAATTAAGTGGAGTAATTAACATTCATAGACAGCAAGTAGCAAGTCTAGTAGCAAAACCAATCGAAGTTGTTGAATATCAAACACAATCGTGTAAATGCCTCGAATGTGGTGCACTAGTTAGAGGAGAAGCACCCCGCTTGAATAGTTCCAGGACAAGACTTGAGCGTTAATCTTCAAGCACTCTTAGTCTGGCTGGGGAATTATGGACATCTTTCCTACGATAAGCTGACGCTCGTTATTGTGGGAACTCGGCAGGATAGAAGTGTCCGTAGGAACACTCCAAAAAACCAATCAACGAGTAGCAGCAGCAGTCAAGCCAGCGATTAAAGCACTGTGGGAATGGGCACCTCTACAATCAAATGTTCATGTAGATGAAACACCCCCGGTGTGTGATCTGACAGGTGTAGGTTTTTTACAACTAGGAGGAGTTACAAGCATAAAAGGCATCCACAGGAGTGTGAGGGAAGGAACTCCAACGCTCCAGATGAATGGGAATATTGTTGAGTAAATTAGCCATCAAAGTCACAAATCCTTTAAGAAAACAAGACAAATGACGCCCTTTTTTGAGGCCTTGAGGCAGATTTAAAGCAGTATGTCCAAGGGGAAGTTGTGGAAAATTTGAGGCAAGTGATTGATTTTCATGAGTGCCACCCAGGATCACCATCCATAAAGTGGCAACAGCTAGCACTAACCACATTCGTTCGGCTCGTTGTGGTGAGAGTAAACGTGTATTATGCCATTGCCAGCCATCGGATTTGAAATCGCGGTAAACACATTCGGTACAAGAACGTAGTCCATACCAGAGAACGTTTGCTTCTTCCGGTTTGAAGTCTGTCAGAATCAACCAGGGGTCTTTGTAGTCTAGATCCCAACGAGCTAAGAGTGTACAAGACAGAGGATTAGTTTTAAAACACACGACTTCGGCAGACCATGATTGTCCACCTTGACGAACCAAATGTGCCAGTGGCTGCCATGTCTGTTGAGAGGGCAGACGATAAGTTCCTTGATGGTTGATACGTAGAAATGGATGCCAGCCCACACTTTCAATCAATTGATATAACCAATCAGCATACAATCCTCGGTCAGCGGCAACGATCACCCTAAAGTTTGCCGGAATCACACCTTGAACAACACAAATCAGTTTTTGCCAATGAGGTTTCCAACTTCCGGGCTCCTCGGCTCCGACAATGCACCAAGCTACAGGAATTCCCGACCCACCCAATAAGATGTTCATCGACAGAACTGTAAATTTATCTCCGATGCTAGTGGCATCCAATGCCAAGGCAATGTCCTCAACATTTTTCGGCAGTAAACTTAGCACCCACAACAGTAATGGAGCAAAACAACCACTAACATCCAGCTCACGACGATAAACTCCTTTTTTAGCTGGGGCTTCTTGATACCATTCTTTTAATCGCTGACGGACTGTGTTCGGCTTTTCTCCGTTGAGCCCAGCGATAAAATGCGAAACTTGGGTTAAGCTGCTAGATTTGGTCATGACTACACCAAAGCTCCAAGTCGCTAAGCCAATCGCTTGAGGTATGGAGAGGTGAGGCATTTGTTTGGAGACAATACATGACCAATCCAAGAGAAGCTTATTTTTCAGCATTTTGGGTTTTTCCCCAGCCACGTGTTTCGTTGAATCACCCTTATTTTCGCCTGGTTTAATTGACTTTATACTACCCAGTCGTAAAAAACCTACACCTGTCAGGGGAGGGGGAAGGGGGTTAAAGAATGGCTATGGACGGCTAGTATCGAAGGATTCTGTTTATTTCATGCCGCAGATACCAGGGGGCGCGTGGAACTAGAAACCATGCTGGGCAAAGAATTTGCGGGAGTCTTAAGCTCAGATGATTTCAGTGTTTATAATGGTGTGAAAGTCGCAGCCCAACAGAAGTGTCTGGCCCATTTACGGCGGCATTTTAAGAAAGTGCTGGTACTTCCTGGCAATGATAATGCAGCAGTCGCTCAAATATTTCTGTCATTAATAGATGAAGCTTTTATCGCCCATGAGTCGTGGCGCAAGACGAAGGAGCAACTCACATACTACTCATGGGCAACTGATTTCAAAATACGATTGAATCTTGCTTTGGAGACTTGGTTGAACAAAGTTGGTTCTACCGCAGGTTTGTTACTCAAATCCTTACGGGATAAGGCAGAACAATGGTGATATTTTCTCTCTGACCCCTCGGTTCCTCCAGATAATAATAAAGCCGAACGTTCTCTACGGTTAGCTGTAACTAAGCGGAAAGTTTCTGGCGGCTCTCGTTCGATGAAACGATTTGAGGAAACGGCTGATCTACTTAGGGCTTGCTGAATAATCGATAGCCAACCAAGAGCAGGAGCTCACGATATATTCAAGCTTGGTTAAATATAAGTTGTTTCGGCATTGATTCCACCCCGTTATAATTGTAGATTATATTCAAGCCAAAAACAGGTGTTCTTTTTCCAAATAGACATAAAAACACACAAAAAACCCGGCGCCACCAGGTAGCAAGGTTCATTACCAAAAAAGTAATTGCAATAACTGTACCAGATGTATTATCAAGTTTTGCCATCACTCGATTCAGACCGAATCTTCGTTTCAAGAGCCCAAACTTGCCCTCAATGGCATTTCTAATCCTCTCATCTTCCAACGCTTGCCTCTTTTTTGATTTACTCACATTTGCTGGCGGTCTTCCTAATGGCGGTCCACTCAGCCTAATGCCTTTTTCTTTACACCATGCTCGGTTTTCCCGATTTCGGTAAATGCGATCTGCATGAACTGACTCTGGATAATACCCTGTGAATTTATGATATGCTTCTACTTGTGTTTTTAAGTCTCCTGATTCGTTAAAGTTATCCCAGCTCATCCGGTCTAAAAATACATATCCCTCAAAACAACTGGCTGATATTTTGGCTCCAAACTCTACGCTTTTTCCTGCTTTTCCTCTCACAATAGGACGAATCTGGGGTTGACTTAAACTTACTATTCTATCCTCAATGCTCTGTTTATTGTTATCAAATAACCACTGTTGTTGGCGAGTGACTTCTGTGAGGACTAGCAAGGTTTTATATTGCTTTTTATTCAGACCTTCTAGGCTCGCACCTGAATCGATTAGCTGTTCAATATGACCTAGGGCGTCGGTTCAGTATTATGACTTGACAAAAAAGACTGAAAATGATATGTGAATTGAGAAGCCTGTTAAATT
>NZ_JAUBTU010000206.1:0-1039 GCF_036705085.1 Microcoleus sp. B6-A1 | reverse complement strand
CAATTGTTATGCCTCCATTCCACAACGATGGCTGGTGGTGAAGAGTCAGGCGCGGTTAGAATCAGACCTCAAACAATTGGAGAAACGCCTTGCAAAACATGAAGCAAAAGCCCGTGCCGCCCTCCAGCAATTGCAGAGTCAAAAGTTTGCTTGCCAGCCAGATGCCCTAACTGCTGCTGCTTTATTTTCGCAACAATTACCCTACCATCAATTGCAAGACTTACAAACGATCGAAATCATAGAACACAAAAAACGCGGCAGACCCAGCAAAAATGCCGTCGGCGAGAAATCTTATCAAATTAGAGCGGTACTTGCCCCGAAAGATAGCGTCATTGACACCGAAAGGCAACGTGCTGGATTGTTTCTGTTGGCGACCAATGTGTTAGACGAGCAAGTATTGAGTAACGACCAAATTCTCCAAGAATACAAAGCACAACAATCAACGGAGAGAGGTTTTCGATTTCTTAAAGACCCCTTATTTTTTACTTCGAGCGTTTTTCTGAAAACTCCCGAGCGAGTAGCTGCGCTAGCTGCGGTTATCGGTTTGTGCTTGTTAGTATATAGTTTAGGTCAACGCGCGCTGCGTTTGGCTCTCGAACGCGCCAAACAAACCATTGATAACCCTGTCGGCAAACCGACAGCCAAACCCACGCTGCGATGGGTGTTTCAATGTTTCATGTCAATTCATTTGTTGACGGTTAATGGCGTCAGACAAATTACCAACCTGACTCAAGAACGCTTGTGGATTCTCCAATTCTTTGGCGCTCCTTGTCGCAAATATTACCTGCTTTCTTGAGATCGCTCGCGCGCTGGAATTGGGACGAACTCCCCAACGGTTGGCGCTAAGCGTATCGCGAGGAAAAATCTAGTAAAATGAGATAGTTTGCGACGCATCCTAGCTAAGGCAAGAGCCAACGATTGTGTTGCCCATCAGGTGCGATAGTTAGACTTTTATCTAATACGATCTCTCCCAATATCTGGTCAGTCACAAGTGCTGTGAATGTCAGAATTTTCCACCATTTTCCTATACCTCAACCGG
>NZ_JAUBTU010000205.1:0-1048 GCF_036705085.1 Microcoleus sp. B6-A1 | reverse complement strand
TGAGCTGATTTTCTCTGTTTGACCCTCACGAGTGAGTGTCAGTAACATGATACCTCATCTTTCAGAGAAAGGCTATACTCTGATGGCATTCGATAATTCACATCTTCTCTTATCCTTGCCAACAGCTCTTTGTTAAGTTTCTCAAACATCAGTAAAGTCTTGTTCCGATTCATCTGCGGTTGTAGTTTCACAAATTTAGTTTTGTTTGGCATAGCAGCACCTCTAACTTTGTGTTATATTATATTGTAATTTAAATTTTTTTGTCGGCATACAGTTACAACAGTTTGATAAAATTTTGTAATAAACTGTAAGAAAATGGAAAGATATTACAAACCGTTGTATAAGCCGAATCAGGTATTTTATGGAACAGGACAGACAGCCATAGTAACAGGCTGGACACTGAAAAGCACAGTAAAAAAGAAACTGAAAGAGGATGAGTATGGAGTGATGGCGTCCCGCCCCGCAAGCTACGGACAGCTTTACTCACCAACACGCGGTATCAACTTTTTAGTTAGAAACTTACTCGGTAATCCACTGCTCTGTTCCTATGAGAAAGACTTTCATAGCTGTAGGATAGAGTTCGGAAACACTACCCGGAGCGCGAAGCTCACTGGTGAACAGACAGAAAGAATGGTTACAAATGTCTAAGAACGTGACCAATTCGATCGTATTTGTTGGTTCGATCGTCGTAAATGCCAAAACCTCTCTGGGAATAGTCATTGCCGAGTGCCGAGATAACGCAATAGTGGCGGTAGTAAGGGAACAACTCTTCACCGAGAACAGGCTCGATATATTCTACTTCGTACAGCATTTTCGCTGTTAATTTTGCTAATTGTTCTTGGCTTTGTTCCAACAATCCGAAAGTATGTGGCATTTTTCAATTTAAGAAGGTTGCCACCCAACAGCGAAGCATTATTCAGAATCACGACCGTCAGGTTAGTTCACCAAATCAAAGGAAGGATGCAGATGTGAAACCCACATTCCGCACCCCCAACTGGCACATACGCGGATTGAGGGGGTAAAAGTGAATCATCCGAGACAAAGCGTG
>NZ_JAUBTU010000158.1:0-6591 GCF_036705085.1 Microcoleus sp. B6-A1 | reverse complement strand
GGTATGGAAGTAATGCACGAGCGCAATGCTCACAACTTCCCGCTTGACTTGGCTGCTAGTGAAGTCACCCCAGTAGCAATGGTAGCTCCTTCTATCAATGGCTAAGTTTTAGCTATCGATTGACAAAAAGCGCTCCTAGAAATAGGGGCGCTTTTTGTTTGGGGAAAATATTTTTCTAGACCTGTTTCTATCCGTTAAATCCCTTAAATCCGTAACCCCCCTTACCTCCGTTGCCTTCCTTCTTGCTTTTTACTTATTTTTTCTTCCTTTATTCTTTAATTTTTTATGATTACTATAGAATATAGCCACTAGGCCGATCGAGATACTGTCAGAAACCTCAGCCTAAAGGCGTGAGGCTTGAAAGAGAAATCTAACAGGCCATTCTGACCAGACTAAGCTTTAAATAGCTACGTTATTTAGGTCACGACACCCGCTTGATGCGAAGCTAGTCCCTTGCTCTGTCGCTAGTGGTTAAACAGTCTTAAGGTCACGCTCGACAGTGCTGCTAGCCGGCGCAAGCCTTTATAACCTTGTCGAAGCTAACTTTACCCCAGAAATGGGAGTTTGGGGCAACCATTCCCCAAAAATCGGAGAGGTTGCATTAAATTCCCTCTCCGACCCCGAAAGGGGATTTAATTCAATGTAAAGCCGTCCTATAAGGACGGGGCTTCAGACCCAGTTTTTTGGTGACATACTCCACGGGCGAAATCTTATATTATGGTCTAGGATTCCAATAGTCGGATTCAGAATATGTTGGGCTTGCTATAAAGTGTTCGCTAGCAGCAATGCAATTGTGTCAATTCCAGAATCTAACCATAGACAAATGTAGCTGATCAAGAGTCGCTCCTCACCGTCCCAAGCGCTCTATCTGTAAGGAGAATTTGTATTATGAAAGATGGACAAGAAGTACGCCGCGTCTCCACAGCCGTCATTGCCGGTGTTTGCGGGTTGGCTTTACTGACGGGAGGGGGCATTGCCTGGTGGACAGCGAACCGTTCGCCCAGCCCCGCAGATACGCAGTCTTCTGCTCAAACTACGACTCAGCCGCTGTCCCCAAGTCCTGCGGAATCTCCTGCTGTAGTGATCCCTGTACCCCCTCCAAATCCTGTACAAGTGCCACAGGTTCAGACGCCACAGGTTCAGACGCCGCAGGTTCAGACGCCTAACGCTCTGATCCCAAAGTCGCCGCAGCCAAAGCCTTTGCCGCAGACTGATGTCCAGACAGTGCAAGTCTACTGGGTTAAAGATGCCAGCGGCAAATTTGAGGGAGTTCCTACGAAAGTAGCTGTCAAACAAGCTGACAAGCCTGATGTAGCTTTACAAGCTGCTTTTAACAGTTTGTTGGCTGGGCCCAAGGATGCAACTGTTTCTAGCGAAATCCCTAATGGGACAAAACTCAGGGGTTTGAGTGTTAAGAATGACGGAGTTTATGTCGATTTGTCGGCAGAATTTACTGCGGGGGGAGGGAGCAATTCGATGACTGGCCGGTTAGGGCAAGTTATCTATACGGCTACGAGTTTACAACCGAATACCAAGGTTTGGATTTCGGTGGAAGGTAAGCCTTTAGAACTTTTAGGGGGCGAAGGTTTGGAGGTGGCTCAGCCGAGTACCCGCCAAAGTTTTGACAAAAATTTTCCCCTTTAGTAATTATGAGTCATTAGTTAGGAGTCATTAGTTAGGAGTCATTAGTCATCGGTCTGAAGGCAGAGAGTAGGGATTGATAACTTATGACTCATGGCTGATGACTCATGACCACGAATTTCAAAGGTGGTACCCGCCACGTGATTTATCCGTGGAATCAATCCCAAATCGAAAATCGAAAATCCTCAAGAAAGAGCATTTATCTCGCGCAAGTCAATCTAAAATCTCAAATCTCAAATCTCAAATCGATTGACTGGGGCTGGGGACTAATTTTCAGTGCTTGGTAGTTAGACTAAATGCCCGAAAGTGTAGGGCTTGCTGTTCGATCCGGCTGGCAAGCCGATCGCACACCATATTACACAGCTCAAAAATTAACTCATCTTGCACCTTATAATAAGCTGAAGTTCCTTCACTCCGGCGAGTGAGGATACCAGCTTGGAGCATGAGTTTTAGGTGCTTAGAAACATTGGCTTGACTCGTTTGAGTAGCTTCCACCAATTCTTGCACGCATTTTTCGCCGTCGCGAAGCAAGTTCAAAATTCGTAAACGCATGGGTTCGCTCAAAATACTGAAATACTCAGCAACTTGTTGCACAACCTCTTGCGGGACAGGCTGGGATGACTTCATCAAACTCACCGGAGAGAAGTGATCGGGAAATATTAGCATTTATTCTGTCCATAACAATAAAGTAATCCTTCAATCCGGATTAATTCGCATCAACACTTGACCGTATTCGACAGGTTCGCCATTTTGAACTAAAATTTCCATCACTTGACCGGAGACTTCATCAGCATCGATCTCGTTCATCAGCTTCATCGCTTCGATAATACAGACTGTCTGGCCGACCTTGATGCGATCGCCCACATTGACAAAAGGAGGCTCGTCAGGAGCAGCAGCGCGATAAAAGGTTCCTACCATCGGCGAGATAATTGGCACCCATTTCGTATCGACAGAAGCAGGTACGGCAGCAGGTGCGGCGACAGGGGCGACGGGTACAGGGGCAGCCAGATCCGCTGCTAAATTTTGGTCAACAGCAGGAGGTGAGGCTAAGGTGGGGCTAGGAACCGCGCCCAAGGCGATCGGAGCGACTGTCGTCACGGCAGCAGGGAGCGCAGCAGAGGTGGCTGGTGAACTTGCCAGAATGCCTTTGCGTACTGTCAGTTCAATATCCCCACTTTTTAAGGTCAGTTCCGAAATGCCAGTTTTGTCTAATACAGTTAGCAGGTCACAAAGCTGGTTTAAGTCTAGTTGCACAGCAGATTCAAGGGTAATTAATAATTGAAAATTGAGAATTGAAAATTGAAAATTCAGAATCCGGCGAAGCTATGAGCATCAACGATTTTGGAGGAAAAAGGGATAGTTTTTAAGCTGTGAGCGATGAGTATTGAATTTATAACTCTTTAACTCATAACTCAGAACTAAAAACTAAAAACTCCCTTTTCCTCCCTCCTTTCTACTCTCGGCCGAGGTACTTGTCTTCACGAGTATCAATCCGAATCCGTTCTCCAATGGAAATAAATAGAGGCACCATAACCTGAGCTCCGGTGGAGACGATCGCGGGTTTGCTGCCACCAGTGGCAGTATCTCCTTTGACTCCCGGATCGGTTTGCAGCACTTCCAAGACAACAGAGTTGGGAAGTTCCACTTCCATGATTTGGTCGTTCCAGCGCAGGATGCTGACTTCCATCCCTTCACTGAGGTACTTGACTCGATCGCCTATTTGCTTAGCATTGAGGCGACTTTCCTCGTAAGTTTCCATATCCATAAAGACGAACTCGTCGCCCTCTTTATAGGTATGCTGCATCACACTCTTTTCCAGGTTGGCTTGAGGCATAGTCTCGCCCGCCCGGAAGGTTTGTTCTACTACGTTTCCGGTTTGGACGTTTTTTAATTTTGTCCGCACGAAAGCCGAGCCTTTTCCTGGCTTGACGTGGAGGAATTCGATAACCCGCCACACGCCGTTATTCCATTCAATTGAAACACCTGGTCGAAAGTCGTTACTGGAAATCATATAAATTTTTGCGGGCAATCCCGTCGCCTTGGCGGCACGGGGGAACTACAGTCAGTCGATTTTAGATTTTAGATTTTAGATTTTAGATTTACTCCACAGATGAATTTGGGAGATTGAACCTTGGTCTAAAATTTTGATCTCTCCACGACAGGAGTCTGGGGATTGTATCCGTTTTTGAGCGGGTCAGGTTAAAGCCGCAGTCTAGCTGACGGCATCAAAAAGCAATTGGCATTTTATTTTACCGTTCAAAGGGAGCAAGTGCTGTACTGAAATGTTAATGGCAGTGGGCAGTGGGCAGTTGTCAGTTGTCAGTTGACTGTTGAGTGTTGTTAGTGGGCAACTCCTCCCCAGCCGAACGAACAGACACTTTAGATGGGTAGCAGCAAAGGCGGGCGGGCAGCGCTGTGGGAAGATAATAGAGGCAATAAAAGTTAAAGTTATGTTGCATTGGCCTAATTTCTCGATCGATACGTGCAAGCGCTGGGTCAAAACCCTTGCTTTAGCGCTCTTGCTGTTCACTCTCGGACTGAGTTTCAGTGCAGTCTCCCATGCCAAACGGCCCAGCAGCAGTATGCCTGCGGGGAATGCGATTACGGACGGCCGGGCGCTGCTGCGCTTCGCTTTACCTATTGACAATCAGACTGTACGAGATTTGCAAATCAGTCTCGAAGACATTGGCAACCACATACGGTCTAAACGTTGGGGGCCTATTAGCAGCGATGTCAGTAAGGCTTCCAGGATTCTCAACCTCCGGGAATCTGACCTTTTAGAGAGTATTCCCGACGCCAAAAAGCCGCAAGCTGAGGCGCTAGTTGCACAAGCCAAGGAGGGAATTGCTCAACTGGAAAAGGCTGTTGAGGCTAAAGACAGGGACAAAGTGATTGACTTGAAAGCCACAATCCTGGGTTCGGTAGGCGAAATCGAAGAGTTGATGGTGACAAAGTTTCCGTTTGAAGTGCCTGCCAAGTATGCTAATCTGCCTCAACTGAAAGGGCGCGCTACTGTGGCTGTACAAACTGAAAAAGGGGAAATTACTGTTGTGCTTGACGGCTACAGCGCCCCGGTTACGGCTGGTAATTTTGTGGATTTGGTCGATCGAGGTTTTTATGACGGTTTGCCGTTTATTCGATCGGAAGAATCCTACGTTTTGCAAACGGGAGACCCCGAAGGCAAGGAAGAGGGTTTTATTGACCCAGCTACTGGCAAATACCGGAATATACCGCTAGAAGTGCTCGTCAGGGAGGAAAAAGAACCTATTTACGGGATTACTCTAGAAGATGCGGGGCGTTATCGCGACGAACCTGTTTTGCCTTTTTCTGCTTTCGGTACTGTGGCTATGGCCCGTACAGAAACTGACCCTGATAGCGCTTCTTCTCAGTTTTTCTTTTTCTTGTTTGAACCTGAACTCACGCCCGCTGGTCTGAATCTGTTGGACGGCCGCTATGCTGTTTTTGGTTACATGATTGAAGGAAAAGAAGTTTTGGAGCAACTGAAGCAGGGAGACAAGATTGTATCTGCTAAGGTAGTTAAAGGAATCGAAAATTTGGTGCGACCTCAAGTTTAATTAATGACGGCGATTGAAATCGCTTTTACACGAAAGTGACGGCGATTGAAATCGCTTTTACAGAAACAAAGCCCGCCTGCGCGGGCTGAAAAAATCAATAGTGACAGGCATTGAAATTTTTTCTAAATACAGATGACGGCGATTGAAATCACTTTTACACAGACAAAGCCCGCCGGAATCAGGCTGGAAGAAGAGATAATTTTTATAGTTTCGTTATTGAAAATAGGAATTCAATCGATAATATGGCTATTTTACAATTTTTATTGGTAATGGGTTTGGGCGGATTCGCAGGCTTGTTGATTGTAAAAAATGTGAATGAAAACAAGCAAAAGCAGCGGTTGGATGAGGCTTTTTATCAGTTGTTGGAAACTCAAAACAGTCAAATTTCGCTGATTCAACTGGCAGCTAGTGCTAGGGTTGAGGCTGAAGTTGCTCAGCAGTATTTAACTCGGCAAGTTAAGATTTTTTCGGCGATTTTAGAGGTAGATGATGAAGGGGATACTTTTTATAGGTTTCCTAGGTTGCGCCTGCCGCCGAGTTCGGGTAAGGAATGGTGAAGTGAGAAAGTGCGATCGACTAATTCAAATTTATGCAAGTTAAAGATATCGGTGAACAAGGCCTTTTAAGAATATTGCAAAAATTCTGCCCCGCAGAGATAGTGGGTGATGATTGCGCTGTCATGCCTACAAATCCCAACCAATCTCTGGCTATCACTACCGATATGTTAGTGGAGGGAGTGCATTTTAGCGATCGAACTACGGGGCCTTATTACGCAGGATGGCGCGCCGCAGCGGCAAATTTGTCGGATCTGGCTGCGATGGGAGCAACACCTTTGGCGGTGACTGTAGCCCTCGCTGTGGCGGCGGATACGGCTGTGGAGTGGGTTGAAGAGTTTTATCGGGGGATGACGGCTTGCTTGCAAGAATATGATACGCCGATCGTCGGTGGGGATGTTGTGCGATCGCCCGTTGTGACTGTGGCGATTACTGCTTTTGGGGAGGTTGAGTGCGATCGTACCATTAGTCGGTCAAATGCGCGATCGGGCTGGGCGATTGTGGCTACTGGGGTTCACGGAGCCTCCCGCGCGGGATTAGAATTGCTGTTAAATCCAGAATTCGGGCAAAATCTGGAAAAGGGCGATCGGGCTTCTTTAATTCTCGCTCACCAGTGCCCTAAACCGAGATTGGATGTTTTGCCGGTTGTTTGGGAAATTTTAGGTTCCGAAGGTGCGATGGAACCCCCCCTCAGTCCCCCCCTTGCTAAGGGGGGGAAGCAAGATTTCAATTCTCCAGGGGCGATGGAACCCCCCCTCAGTCCCCCCCTTAGTAAGGGGGGGAAGCAAGATTTCTATTCTCCCCCCCTTAGCAAGGGGGGG